>JBGPYG010000186.1:0-7400 GCA_041493085.1 Pyrinomonadaceae bacterium
GCGCTGCGGCGGCGGAGTGCGGCGGCGCGCGTGAGTGGGACGAGCGCGTCGGTAGTGCCTTCGGCGGGAGGCTCGACGAAGTTTGTTAACTCATCGGCGTGTGACTGTAGATATTGGAAGAACCGTTCAAACTCGTGTTGCATCGCATCCATTTTCTCACGCATGTTGAGAATGATCTCCACGCCCGCGAGATTGACACCAAGGTCGCGCGTCAGGGAAAGAATCAGTTCCAGGCGCGCGAGATCAGGGTCGGTGTAGAGACGCGTATTGCCTTCAGACCGCGAGGGTTTCAACAAACCCTCCCGCTCATACAACCGCAACGTCTGCGGATGAATGCCATACTGATCCGCGACCGCGCTGATTGTGTATGTCTTAGGTTTGCGTTTCATGATTTGGGTCTTCGGTCTTTGGCCTTTGGTCTTTGCGCACTCAAGAGTGCCTGGTTCTTACTAAGACCAAAGCCCAAAAACCTAAGACCTCCTTACTCGAGTCCCATTTCTACCCGCGGGTTTTCCCCGTTAAGTTTTGAATACTGCCGTAGCAGTTCCTTGGTCTCTTCCGAAATCACTTTGGGAAGCGTCACTTGCACTTCGACAAACTGATCGCCGTGCGCGCCGGGCTTGCGTAGTGATGGCGCACCGCGCTGGCGCAAGCGAAACTTCTGACCCGACTGCGTGCCCGGTGGTATGCGCAACTGCGCCTTGCCTTCGACGGTTGGCACTTCAATCTTTGCTCCGAGCGCGCCTTCAGGCACAGTGATGGGAACCGTGACGTAGATGTTGTCGCCTTTGCGCGTGAAGTACTTATGACTACCGACGTTTGTGATGATGTGCAGGTCGCCTGGCGGCGCGCCCAGCCGTCCGCCTTCACCTTTTCCCGGAATCCGTACGCGCGAACCCGTTTCAACCCCGGCAGGAATACGTACCTTCACAGTCTCTGTTTTCGGCAACGTGCCTTTGCCCTTACATAAAGAGCAGGGCGATCGCCTGCGGCCAGTGCCACCGCAGTCCGGACATTCCTGCGCAAAACGCAAACGTCCGCCGGCCCGTTGCACCTGTCCCGAGCCCTTGCAGGTGGCGCAAACCATCACTGGCCCGCCGATATCGCCGGCGCCATTGCAACGCGAACATTGTTCAGAGCGATTGACCGTGAGGTTAGTAGTTAGGCCCTTGATTGCCTCTTCAAACGAGAGCGACAGCGGCATCTCAATGTCCGCGCCACGTTTGGGCTGTGGCCGCGGGGGCTCCTGCTCCTTAGCGGCGGCCCCGCCAAAAAGATCCGCGAAGATATCTCGAAAACTCGACCCGCTACCGCCGCCACCCGGCGTTGTAGTTGTGCTCCAGTCGAAGCCGCTGAAATCAAAACCCGGTGGAGTACGCCCCGTGCCTGGTCCGGCGCCACGTGCGTGGGCGTCGGCAAGGTTGTCGGAATACTGACCAAAGCGATCATAGACAGAGCGCTTCTTCGGATCTGAAAGGACATCATGCGCTTCAGTAGTTAACTTGAAACGCTCCTCGGCTGCTTTGTCGCCGGGATTGACGTCGGGGTGGTGCTTGCGCGCGAGCCGGCGATAAGCCTTCTTGATCTCTTCAGGCTTGGCGTCCCGCTTGATGCCCAGTACTTCGTAGTAGTCTTGCTTGGCCATTACAGAATCAGTGAGCAGTTAGCAGTAAGCAGTGAGCAGTAGAGGCATATTTCCCAAACTGCTCACTGCTCACCGTTCACTGCTTACGCTTACTTGTTGTCGTCTACGTCGACGTATTCAGCGTCGATTACATTATCTTCGCCTGCGCCCCCCGCAGTTGAAGCCCCTGCCGCTGAAGCTTGATCCTCAGCCGTTGTTTCAGTTCCCGGAGCTGCCGTTTGTTGATAAAGCGCTTCCGCCATCTTATGCGAAGCAGTTTGTAGCTGGTTGAAAGCTTCGTTCATTCTTTCCACGCCACCTTCTGTCAACGCTTTTTTGGCTTCGGCAATCGCTGTCTCAACATCACCCGCCACAGCTCCAACCTTCTCGCGATTGTCGTTGAGCGTTTTCTCCATCTGGTAGACGAGCCCGTCCAGACGATTGCGCGCTTCGATTTCCTCGCGCTTCTTCACGTCGTCGGCCGCATGCGACTCTGCGTCACGCATCATCTTGTCGATCTCCTCCTTCGAGAGACCGGAAGATGAAGTGATGGTTATCTTCTGTTCGCGGCCAGTGCCCATGTCCTTGGCCGAAACGTTGACGATGCCATTAGCGTCGATGTCAAAGGCCACCTCCACCTGCGGCATGCCGCGCGGCGCCGGCGGGATACCGATAAGGTGAAACTTACCGAGGGTGCGATTGTCGCTCGCCATTTGCCGTTCGCCCTGCAGCACATGGACTTCCACTGACGTTTGATTGTCCGAAGCCGTCGAGAATATCTCCGACTTGCGCGTAGGGATGGTCGTATTGCGCTCGATTAGTTTGGTAAAGACTCCACCAAGCGTCTCGATGCCCAGGCTAAGCGGCGTTACATCGAGCAGCAGGATGTCGGTCTTTTCACCTGACAGCACACCCGCCTGCACCGCAGCCCCGATCGCGACCACTTCATCCGGATTTACGCTCTTGTTCGGTTCCTTGCCGCCAAACAGATCTTTAACAATCTGTTGCACTTTGGGGATGCGCGTCGAGCCGCCTACCAGAACGACCTCATCGATCTTCTTGGCGTCGAGGCCCGCATCCTTGATCGCCTGTTCCACTGGAGATTTCAGACGCCCCAGAATTGGTTCCGCTAACTGCTCAAACTTCGCGCGCGTCAGCTTCATTGCCAGGTGCTTCGGACCAGACTGATCAGCAGTGACGAAGGGAAGGTTGATCTCAGTCTCCATCGTACTGGAGAGTTCGATCTTCGCCTTCTCCGAGGCTTCCTTCAAACGCTGCAAGGCCATCTTGTCGTTTGAAAGATCAATTCCCTGATCCTTCTTGAATTCTTCGATGATCCATTCGGTCAGACGCTCATCAATGTCGTCGCCGCCCAGGTGTGTGTCGCCATTGGTCGACTTCACTTCCACGACGCCTTCGCCCACCTCGAGGATCGAGATATCAAAAGTACCGCCGCCGAAGTCAAACACCGCAATCGTCTCATCCTTCTTTTTGTCGAGACCGTAGGCCAGCGCCGCTGCCGTGGGCTCATTAACGATGCGCATCACTTCCAGACCGGCAATCTTGCCCGCATCCTTGGTCGCCTGGCGCTGAGCATCGTTGAAGTAAGCCGGAACGGTAATCACGGCCTTGTCCACCTTTTGGCCCAGGTAGTCTTCAGCCGACTGCTTCATCTTTTGCAGGATGATTGCCGAAATTTCCGGCGGGCTCCATTCCTTGCCGCCAGCCTCGATACGCACATCGCCGGTGCCTGCGGCCTTTACCTTGTAGGGTACCTGCTTAATCTCTTCGGTCACTTCGTCAAAGCGCCGTCCCATAAATCTTTTGATTGAATAAACCGTATTTTCCGGATTGGTAACCGCCTGGCGCTTAGCCACCTGACCAACCAGTCGGCTGCCATCTTTGGTAAAAGCCACCACTGAGGGCGTGGTGCGCCCGCCTTCCGAGTTTGTGATGACCGTCGGTTCGCCGCCTTCCATGACTGCCACCACGGAGTTCGTCGTTCCCAGGTCAATTCCTATAATCTTGCTCATCTGTTTTTCTTCTCCAAAACGATATTTAGCCCGCTTTCTGCACTCCCCCGCGAGTTTCTAGCTAATCCTTCGCAGGCCACCAACAACTCTAGTTGAATGGAAGGGTAATATAATATGTGAGCCCTTCATTGTCAACTTTGATAACAGGCCGCTTTCGCAGGTTTCTTGGGGTCTAGTTTGGAGGGCTTTCTGAGCGGCCTTCGGGGGATGGAACTTGTTTTCGGTCTTCGGTCATGAGCTTTGAGGCGAAGAAAATGTAGTGGAGTCCGGAGAGGATCGCCAATGCAAAGACTGCGGCATAGACGGTGGGAAGGTAGTAGCCGGTGTAGTGAGGAACGCTGGCAGCGAACATGATGGCCGCTATACCGCCAATCTGAACAGTCGTGTTTAGCTTGCCCAGCCAGGAGGGGCGGAAGCCCCGGAACCCAGTCATGATGTTGATGGCCGCAGCGCCCACAATAATGAACACGTCGCGGCTGATAACCGCGACTGTGACCCAGAAGGGCACGGGTAAGTGGCTCGGCAAGGGTTGCGGAAAGACGCTCCGCATTGACAGCACGATGAACGCTGTAACCAGCATCAATTTGTCGGCAATTGGGTCAAGGACAGTGCCGAGCTGCGATTGCTGGCCAAAGCGCCGAGCCAGCAGACCGTCGAGGCCGTCAGTGAGGCCCGCCAAAATGAAAACGGCCAACGCCAGACTAAATCGCTGATAGAAGAGCAGCGTGACAAAAACAGGAATGAGCACCATCCGAAAGACGGTGAGCATGTTGGGAACGGTAAGAATCCGGGAGGACATTGATCAGTAAACAGTGAATCGTGAATAGTGAATAGATGAAGAAGTCGTCCCAGGAACACTATTCACAACTTTGATTCACCATTCACTCTTTCAAGCAGTTCGTAACTCCAGTAAAGAAACCTCAGGTGGGCAGCCGAAACGAACTGGCAAAACTACAGTTCCGAGACCGCGGGTTACGTAGATCTGCGTTTCGCCTTGCCGCGCCAGCCCCTTGAGTAAGCGCCGGCGAGGCCGACCAGACGCGTTGCGTTCCGAGCGCAGGCTAACTTGTCCCCCATGCGTGTGGCCGCTCAGTACGAGATCGACTCCCGCGCGAGCGGCGCGGCGCAGGATAATCGGGTTATGCGCCAGCAGCAGTTTCAACTCATCGTCGCGAGCGCCGGCCAGGGCGAGTGGCAAATCCTCAAGTCCGACCATCGTATCGTCCACGCCCGCGAGCCAGAAGGCGGTGCCTTTCTTCTCGAAGCGCATGCCCTGATTGACGAGCACAGTCATTCCTTCAGCACGGAAGAGGTCGGTGATCAAAGCGGCATCGGTCCAATGGTCATGATTACCCAGCACAGCGTATACGCCGTATCGCGCGCGCAATGCCCCAAGCAACTCCGCGCAAGGTGCTGCATAAGCACGTTCCTTGGAAACATAGTCGCCGGTAAGAGCAACGATATCGGGTTGTAGACTGTTGGCAGTTTCAACTGCCCGCTCAATTTGACCGCGGCTGGTAAACGGACTGTGGTGGATGTCTGAAAGCTGAACAATACGAAAGCCGTCAAGTTCTCGCGGCAAGCGCCGCAGATAAATCTGATGGTGTTCGACTGTAAGCCGAAAAGGCTCGGTCAATGCAGAACGCGCAGCCTCGCTTAAATTGAGAGCCAGAGCGCGTAACGGGGTTTCCGGCCTACCGCTGGGAGAGACGAGACGTCCACGCTGTTTCCATCTAATAGGGGTTGACATGTTGTAAGTTCGTTAGTTTTTAAGCGTCACCAACCCCTCGATTCCTTGCGAATCCTGCCAAAACCTGGGGCGCTTAAAATTTGGCGCATTATAGGCGCGGGAAGTGCCTGAAGCAAACCAACGCAAACATAAAACAACCGATGTCACAGATATGTAATAATCCGCCCTTACTTCGCAGGACTTTATGAAGAGAAGTTTAATCGCACTCTTAGCTGGCGCGTCATTACTACTGACTGCGTCGCCGTTGTTAGCGGCTCCCGGAGCGGCGTCGCCTACAGACGCTGCGCAGGGGCTCGACCCGAGGGTGCTCATCGGACTCGCTGCGATATTGATCGTGGCCAAGCTGGGCGGTGAACTTTTTGAACGGATCGGACAGCCGGCAGTGCTGGGCGAGTTGATTGGCGGAATCATCATTGGGAATCTGGTGTTGTTTGGTTTCACTGCCGCCGAACCACTGAAGACTGATGGGATCATCGCCGCACTGGCGCAGCTCGGCGTGATTCTGCTGTTGTTTGAGGTCGGACTGGAATCAGACCTGGGCGAGATGCTCGAAGTCGGCTGGTCGTCTTTGTTCGTTGCTGTCGCCGGAGTCGTAGCGCCATTTTTTCTGGGCTGGGGAGTTTCAGCTTACTTTCTTCCCAACGAGTCGCGCCTGGTTCACGTCTTCATTGGGTCAGTACTGTGCGCGACGAGTGTGGGAATTACGGCGCGGGTCTTGAAGGACCTGGGCAAGCTTTCGTTGCGCGAGTCGCGAATTATTCTGGGCGCGGCAGTGATTGACGATGTCATCGGCCTGCTGATTCTTGCGGTTGTGATCGGAGCAGTTAGTGCCACCATGGCGGGAGGCACGCTCTCCTTCACTCACATATTTTGGATCGCCGCAAAAACTGCGGCCTTTTTTGTGAGCGCGTTTGCCATCGGGCATTATGCCGTGCCGCACATCTTCCGCGGTGCCGGCAAGCTCAAGAGTCGCGGTGTATTGCTGGTGTTGTCGATCTCGTTTTGCTTCTGGCTTTCATGGCTAGCCACAAAGGTTGATCTCGCAACTATCGTTGGCGCTTTTGCTGCCGGCTTAGTGCTGGAAGACGCCCACTTCAAGTTGTTCAGGGAGCGAGGCGAACACGACCTCCGGGAGTTACTCGCGCCCGTAACAACTTTCCTGGTCCCGATCTTTTTTGTGCTGATGGGCATGAAGGTTGACCTAAGGGTCTTCGCTCGGCCCGCGCTGCTCAGCTTCGCCATCGCCCTGACGCTGGCCGCAATTGTTGGCAAGCAGATTTGTTCGCTGGCCGTGGCGGAACGTGGGCTCAATCGGCTGGCCATTGGACTGGGGATGATTCCGCGAGGCGAAGTGGGCCTCATAATAGCAGGCATCGGCGCTACACTCATGTTGCCCAATGCGGCTGGGGTAGCGGAGCCCGTTATTAATGCAGCAACGTTTGGTGCCGTCGTCATCATGGTTATCATCACGACCCTGGTAACGCCGCCACTGCTTAAATGGTCGCTGGCGCGAAAGAGCAGTAGGCAGACGGCAGAAGGCAGCAGGCAGTAGGCAGACGGCAGGAGCGGCGCGGTTTTGTCAGAACCGGGAGCGGTTAGCGACCGGGTTCGTGCGCAAACTGTTAGTTTGCGAAGGGCGCAACAGCAAGGAGTAATCGGAATGATCCAGAGCAAAGATCAGCACAACGAGCGGCAGAGCGACATTAAGAGCATGCAGCAACAGACGTGTCATCAAAACAAGCAAGGCCCAAGTTGGGAAGGACTCTTCGTTAAGATTGCGCGCCTGATGTTCGTCGCTGCACTCTCTTTCCTGTTACTCGGTTTCTCAACGGTGAGAAACCCAGCGCAGTTGGCAGCGCAGAAGCCCCAACCGAAGCAGAATCGCACGCTGGTTTGTGTAGTCTCCCGAGGCGACTCGTCCGAAGAGTCGCAGCGCAACATGGACGCAGTTGTGCTGGTGGAAAACGGGAAGCTCAAACAACCCTACCCTGAA
>JBGPYG010000130.1:0-8744 GCA_041493085.1 Pyrinomonadaceae bacterium
CAGGAAGCGGCTGGACTGGTAGTCGCGGTAGGTGCTGATGTCACGACCTTAAGACTCGGTGACCGCGTGGCCTACACCAGCACGCTCGGAAGTTATGCCGAGTATGCCGCGGTGCCCGCCGATCGTCTCGTTAAGATTCCCGACGAACTCGATTTTAATCAGGCAGCGGCTGCCATGCTTCAGGGGATGACGGCGCACTACCTCAGCCACAGCACCTATCCGATAAAGAGTGGCGACACAGTTTTGATTCACGCGGCCGCGGGCGGTGTCGGGCTGTTGCTGGTCCAGATGGCGAAGCAGTTGGGCGCGCGCGTAATCGGCACGGCTGGCTCTGAAGAAAAGGCCCAACTCGCTCGCGACGCCGGCGCTGATGAACTGATTGTCTACACGCAGCAGGACTTTGAAACTGAAACGCGGCGATTGACTGAAGGCCAGGGTGTCAACGTTGTGTACGACGGGGTTGGCAAGGACACCTTCGAAAGGGATCTCAACGTGCTGCGTCCGCGGGGCTACCTGGTTCTCTTCGGCGGTGCTAGCGGCGCAGTCCCGCCCTTCGATCTTCTGGAACTCACCAAACACGGATCACTCTTCGTCACGCGCCCCAGCCTGCAACATTACATCGCCATGCGTGAAGAACTGGAACAACGTGCCAATGATGTCTTGCAGATGATTCTTCGCGGCGATCTCAAACTCCGGATACACAAAACCTATCCGCTCGCGGAAGCTCAACAAGCCCATCGCGATCTCGAAGGTAGAAAAACCACGGGCAAGTTGTTGCTGATTCCGTAAGCAGCAATCAGCAGTCAGCAAACAGCAGGCAGCAATCTGGCAGCCGCGTTCACGCGGTTTGCGGCTGTGCCGCCTTCCGTGCGGTAAGGCTTCGCCTTACCGTTGAGTCTCTCAATGTTCCGGGAGGCTACGCCTCCGCTTCATGAGGCGCAGTCTCAAAATTCAAAAGTGACCTGGCCGGAAAGGCAGAGCCTTTCCGCACATCAGGCGGCACAGCCGTATTCAGATTTCTCTGTGCATCCTCCGTGTTCTCTGTGTCTCAGTGGTAAATAGTTCTTCGGCGCCGCTCATCACTCATCACTCATTACTCATCACTTAGTTGCTCGTAGTATCATCCCTCCATGCAAAACAAAGAAATTCGATTTGCCAGCCGGCCGACAGGTATGCCTACGCTGGACAACTTCAAAATCGTGGACGCAGAAGTGCCGCCACTAAACGACGGCGAGGTATCGATGCGCACGCTCTACATCTCCGTCGATCCGTATCTGCGCGGACGCATGCGCGAAGGCCGCTCCTACATTCCTCCGTTTGCAGTTGGCCAGGTGATCGAGAGTGGAGCCGTGGGCGAAGTCGTGGAATCGCGTTCGCCGAAGTTTCAAGCCGGAGACATCGTGACGGGCATGTTTGGCTGGCGACTCTACAACGCCGCCAAAGCCGAAGGCTTGATGAAAGTCTCCTCGCCAGTCAGGCCTGTTAATACTGGGACCGCGGGCGTCTCGCCCGCACCCGTTCCCATTACTACCGCTCTCGGCGTTCTCGGCATGCCCGGTCTAACTGCCTACTTCGGTTTACTCGACATCGGTCAACCAAAGACTGGCGAGACAGTCGTTGTATCCGGCGCGGCCGGCGCGGTGGGAACGACGGTCTGCCAGATTGCGAAGATAAAAGGTTGCCGTACAGTCGGCATCGCCGGCAGCGACGAAAAGAATCAGTACTTGCGTGACGAGCTCGGCGTGGACGCTGCTATTAATTACAAGAACCCGGGAATGCAACAAGCACTCAAAGAAGCTTGCCCAAAAGGCATCGACGTTTATTTCGACAACGTTGGCGGCGAAGTTTCCGACGCTGTACTGCCGCTGCTCAAACACGGCGCGCGCATCGTTATCTGCGGTCAGATCTCACTCTACAATCTGGACAAACCGGACGTTGGCCCACGCCCGCAGCCTTACTTGCTGGTCAACAGCGCCCTGATGAAGGGCTTCATCATTACTAACTACGCCGCGAGGTTTCCCGAGGGCGTTACGCAGCTAGCACAGTGGCTCGGCGCCGGGAAACTCAAATACGCGGAGAGCATCGTCGAAGGATTTGAAAACACGCCACAGGCTTTCATCGGTTTATTCACCGGCGACAACCTCGGCAAGCAGATCGTCAAAGTCGCGGAATAAGCAGTCAGCAATCAGCAGACAGTAAACAGCAGGCAGCAGGAGCAAACGGCAGATCACGGTGGTCGGCGTGCATCCTCTGATGTTTCTGTGTCGGAGTCCCGTTAGGGACGGAATGTTTATAGAACCGACCGTTCTAATCAACCTCTCAGCTCCGTAGGACCGAAACCCTGCCGCTCCGAACCTCAGCACATTGCGCTTCTAAAAAGAGGAATCGGTTCGTCGCAAAGTGGCTATAAACATTTGGCTCCTCACGGAGCCCGTGTTCTTTCTGCTGTCTGCTGTCTGCTGTTTACTGTTTGCTGTCGTCAAGGCAGCTCATAGAAGAGTTTGATTCGCTTCGTTGCAAGAGGATTTTCATTCTGGAGTGCGCTGACCTGTCAGCGCTTTGGTCGTCTGCGACCTGTCGCAGCCTTTGGTGGTGGAATACCAGGTTAGTAGAAGCGCGCGGTCCGGCGCTGCGGAGGAAAGCGGCGACAGGTCGCCGCGGACCAAAGCGGTGACAGGTCACCGCACTCCAAAATTATGAAAAAAAGGCCACTCAAAAATGAGTGGCCCATTTGATCTTCGTCTCCGCGGTTCTTGGCGTTACGGAATCGAAGTTCCCTGAGTGGCCCACACCTGCCAACGTCCGTCGCGTTTGATGTATGTGTCGGTGAAGCGAACCCGACGGTCAAACGCCTGTCCCTGCGCATCCTTGCCTCTCACGCGATTGATGCCCGTCACGATCGCTGAGTTTCCCTCAACGCGGGCGTTCAGCTCTGAAAGCTCGAGCGAGTCGAGCATTGTCTTGTCATTTTTCATCGAGGCAATCTCTTCCTCTTTGCTGTTAATCGCGCCGGTACGGCTGCTTATGTCCGTGGCGTCGTCTGCATAGTTGCGTTCAAACCAGGCCATGTCGCCTCGCTTTTCGGCATCGTTCCACTCGCGCTCCATGTAGAGCAGAACGCCCGCATCATCCAGCGGATGTCCGGCATTGCTTACGACCTGCCAGCCATCACTGCGGCGCTCCAACACATGAACGCTGCGGGTGTAGAAAGTTTTTTCCTTGCCGCCTACCTTTTCTGTGATTACGTTGCGATGCGTGATAGTTGCCGAGTTTGGCGTGCAGGTAATCAGGTAGTAATCGTGTGTGACTTTGGCGGCATTCTGCGGGTTGGCTTTGTCGCGCTCGGCCTGCTTGACTGCACTGTTAATGCTCTGAGCTTTGTCTATCATGCCGGCGGCGCCTAAGCCGACGTAGTTGTCGGCGTAAACGTTTTGCAGGAAGGCTCGGTCACCACGAACGCTGGCTTCACCCCAGGCGCGATCAAGATCTTCAAGCTTCTTTTTGTCGGCGTCGCTACACTGACCAAACGCAATTGTCGCGGCGGCAATTATCAGTAGTGATACTGCTAGAACTCGTTTCATTTTTGGGCTCCTTTGAACTGAGTTGGGAAGTTTAGTTGGGAACAAACAAGCGGCCTGATTTAGTGGGCGCACTTCTATCCCAGGCAGAGGCAAAAGTCAAACGATTGTTGGACTCGGCGGTGTCTTCGGCGTTCTTCTATTACATGTCACGCCGTTGGCGTGAAGAACCCACCCGCTACCGCAGGTGGTACTGACAAGAGCCAGGCGGGCTGCATTGTGTCACGCCGTTGGCGTAAAGAGGAGTGGGCTGCCACAACCTTCAAAAGTTATTTCGAGTCGACGCGCTTCGCGCAATCCGAATACTACTTGCTCCGGTTCGGAACCTGGGTAGCATCCATTGAACGCACATATTGTTCGAACGCAGGCAGATCCTCATCGCCAAAAATCATTCCCGGAATGTCGTTTACCTCGACGTATTTTGGAGTAGCAGTTTGTACTTCAAGGCTAACCTGAGCTGCTGCATTGCACTCGTGCGGACAGCGCCAATAATTGGGTTTGGCTGTAGTCGTGTTTGCTCCAGCTACTCTACTGAATGGTTGCCACCGCTTTTTACAAACGTCGCATTCCAGCGCCGGCAACCAACCTCTCAGACTGACTCCGGCGTTTTTGAGTTCTCTTTCGAGAGTGGATCTATTCATACAAGGACCTCCAAAAAGCGGCGTTAAGGTGCATTCCAAGCGGCATCAAGTTCAGCGGCGGGGATTCTATACGAGTTGTGGAAGTGGGCCAAGGTTTAGATGCGTTGTAAACAGAAAACAGTAAACAGCAGACAGTAAACAGCAAACAGTTAAATGCCGTAAATCGTAAATAGTAAATCGTGAATAGATGAGTGGAATGATGAGTAACTAGGGGACATTGGACGTTGGACTTGATGCCGCTTGAGACCCCGGTCGCTATCGCTCCCGGTTCTGATTTGCCGTTAGTGTTGGGCTACCGCCCCGCTCGGCGCAGGGTTGTTCGCGCCTGCGGCGCTCATTGCAGATAGGATGTCTGCGCTCCCAACGCTAGCTGGACTTTGGACTTTGGACATTGGACGTGACTTGTTATTGAGATGGCATCGCCCGGTATTGAGTGCGGGCGCGCACGGCGACCTCGGGTTTGTCTACTTTCAGCTTCAAAGCATGCAGGCTACCGTCGCGAGCAAGATTGTCTGGAACAAAGCCCAGCCGGTATTGGTTCCGCAGTTCCACCCCCGGCTACTATCTTTCACGCCTTCAGTCTGAAGTGGGTTTGCGGCTTACAGGAGTTTGCGAATCTGCTCCAGCAGTTGCGGATCCAGTCCGTTCTTTTCTGCCAGTTGAACTGAGCGCAGCCCCAGGAGTCTGTAGACATCCAGTGCTTCCGCGAGTTCTTCTCCCGACAACGCCTTGAGATGTCTGCGAACGGTGGCAACGTCGCCGCGCGCGAATGTTCCGGTTAAGGCCTTTTGAGAATTTGAAGCTTTCAGATTGTTAACTGTGCTCTCAAGCAACGGCACCAGGACCTTTTGTGCATTGCGCTTGCTGAGGCCGCAAGCGGCCAGCATTTCGGTAGCGAGATCGAAAAGCGCGACCAGATGAGGAGAAGCCATCACGGCGGCAGCGTGGTAAAGCGCTTTGCTTTCAGGCTTGATCGAGAAACTGTGTCCACCCAGATCGCGAACGATCGACTCGGCCAGCAGTTTGGCTTTCCTGGTTCCTTCAAGACAATAAAAGGCCCCGCGTAAAGCTTCAGCTCCTGAGGCAGGATCACTGATGGAAACGAGCGGATGTATTGAGCCTGTCTGAAAACCCGACGCTGCCAGGGGAGCTAAGACCTCGGAAGAGAGCGCGCCGCTGGTGTGCAAAACCGTTCTCCGCGACTGGCCGACCGAGAAAATGGCTAATGCTCGGGCAGTCTTCTCAATGGCATCGTCGGGTGTAGCGATTAGAATCAAATCGGTGGGGGGCAGTTCCATCAACTGATTCGCAGCCAGCCCCCGGGGCTGTGGTTTGGAGTCAGCCATTAACGCCGCAGCTTTTTCAGCTTTCTGCCGGTGTCGAGCGACTAAGGCCAGAATGGGGTACCCCGATGATTGGAGCGCGATTGCCAGGGCCTGGCCGAGCCGGCCGGCGCCAATGATGGAAACCGAAGCTTTCCGTCTTTGAGTTTTAGTCTTCGTCATCCGAGGGACAATCGTGGCTGCTACCAGCCGTGCTCTGTTAGTAATGGCTTGGCAAGAAGGCTCCCCCCACGCCGAACATCAAAATCTTTGAATTCTTAGGCTTTTCCGAGGTCAGTGCATTATAATGGCGGCCATCCCGCAATCGCCAAGGTCAAGGCTTTTTGCCGAAGCGAGCTGGAGTGTTTGCCCTTAGTAATCACTTCGCGCGCGCAACCAAGCTGCCATTTACGGGCATCATAGACTGCGCATTTGAAAATAGCGAAAACTACTTCCGTCGGTACTGCGCTGCCGGCTAACCTAATTCGAAGTTTTTCGCCCGCGCAGAAACCCTCAATCCGTAGCCTTGGAAAGATTTTCCCCAGAACTCTTTTCATCAAGTATGTTTGGAAATGTCTGGAGGTTTTCAAGATGAATAGCTTCTCCCGCCTAGTCACCGCCCTGGTGCTGGCTTCTTCCCTGCTGGCAGGTTCCATTGCAAGCTTTGCCCAAACGACCGACACGGCAAAGCCGCAGAAGTCCAAAGAGCCCACTCAGAACACGACCGTAGCGAAAAAAGATACGAGCCAGCCGGTGCCAACCACCCCCGCGGGCTCGAACAAGCCGCTGTCGGTAAACGAGGACCCGGCGATGATCGGGAAGCGCAACATCAATAAAGGCGTCATAGCCAAAATGAGCGGCTCGACGGAAAAGGAAGTGAAGCTCGGCAGGGAGTTGGCGGCAGAAGTGGATCGGCAGGCGAAATTTGTCGACGACCCCGTCATCACGGAATATGTAAACCGTGTCGGCCAGAACATCGTTTTGCATTCTGACGCGAAGATTCCTTTTACCATTAAGGTGATCGACTCCGACGAGGTTAATGCGTTTGCGCTGCCCGGCGGATTTTTCTATGTCAACAAAGGCTTGATTCTCGTAGCTGACAACGAAGCGGAGGTTGCCGGGGTGATGGCTCACGAGATTGCCCACGTTGCCGCTCGCCACGCAGTTGAAAACCAGACTAAAGCTTCCCTTTTGGAATACCTGGCGATGGGTACTTCGATTTTTCTCGGTGGCATTCCGGGAATGATTTATCAAAACACGGCGGGGCTCGGCCTCTTGGGAATGTTCATGAAGTTTAGCCGCAGCGCGGAAGAGGAAGCCGACAAGCTCGGCGTTCAGTACATGTATGCAGCCGGATACGATCCCAGCGCGATGGCGACAATGTTTGAAAAGCTGGAAGCAAAGAACAAGAAGAAGCCTGGCCTCATCTCGCGGGCTTTCGCCTCGCATCCCGCTCCGCCGGAACGGCGCGCTTCCGCCCTCGCTTTGGCAGCAAGGTTCCCCGAGCACGATGAATATGTGATCAGCACGTCGGAGTTTCAGCGAGTGAAGGCCAAGCTGTTGAGACTTTCCAACGCGAGAGCTTCGACTGCGGGAGCGCTCGCTGGAGCCGATGATGGACCTCCCGGACGACCGACGCTTAAGAGACGTCAACCTACGCCGGACGATTCAACGACCAATCCGGACGGCGGGATCGAGTCGAAACCGGCTGAAAAGCAGGAGCCTCCTAAACTGAAGAAGAACGACGGCTCCAAGCCTCCAACACCGTAACGCGTTACGAAACGGTCTACTGAAAGATAAGGCTCCTCGACAGCGATGCCGGGGAGCCTTCTTTGGCAGAGGTCAGAGGTCAGAGGACAGAGGTCAGAGGACAGAGGTCAGGGGTCAGAGATCAGAGATCAGAAGTCAGCGGTCCGATGAAAACTTTAGTTTGAGGTTGGGTAGTGGAGCATTAGTAGTTTTACTGACTTCTGACTTCTGACTTCTGACCTCTGACTTCTGACCTCTGATCTCTGACCTCTGATCTCTGACTTCTGACTTCTGACCTCTGACTTCTGACCTCTGACTTCTGACCTCTGATCTCTGACCTCTGATCGCTGACTTCTGATCTCTGACTTCTGACTTCTGTCCTCTGATCTCTGACTTCTGCCGTTGTGACGCTAAGTCACCAACTTGACAATCTTTAAGGGCGTTGGTTATTCTAGCCGTTCGCGTTTTATTCGATAAAAATAGAGATTGTTAACCATGTCAACATACTTTCCCAGCGGCAAGGGCCTCGCTGGAAAACGCAAATGGTTCGTAGTGGATGCGGCCGGCCAAACGGTAGGCCATCTGGCGTCTGAAGTTGCCTCGATCCTGACCGGGAAACGTAATCCCGCCTGGACTCCTTTCATGGATATGGGCGATCACGTGATCGTGATTAACGCGCGGCAGGCGGTTCTCAAAGGCTCAAAGGTTCAGCAGAAGATGTACCGCCACCACACGAGCTACCCCGGCGGCCTTCGCGAAGTCTCGGCAGCGGATATGTTTGCAAAGCGCCCGGACCGGGTAATCTCGTTGGCGGTCCAGGGCATGCTGCCCAAAAACAAGCTGGGCAAGGCGATGGCGAAGAAGCTGAAAGTTTATGCTGGTGCCGAACATCCACACACAGCCCAACGCCCGCAGGCTCACCAACTCACTCCACGACATAAACAAGACAATCAAGCTTAAGAAGGCAGAGTTAATAAAGAGGACGATATAGCTGTGGCTGAAATTCAATACTACGGAACCGGGCGAAGAAAGAGTGCAACTGCGAGAGTTTACTTGCGGGCCGGTGGCGGCGATTTCTTGATTAATCGCAAAGGATTCGATCAGTATTTTCCAAACGAGACTTTGCGCATGATTATTCGGCAGCCCCTGCAGCTGACCGAGACAGTCAGTAAGTTTGACATTTTGATCAATGTTCGTGGTGGTGGGCCGGCGGGACAGGCAGGCGCTATTCGCCACGGCATCACGCGCGCGTTACTTGAATACAATGCGGATCTTCGTCCAGCACTGAAGAAGGCCGGTCTAATCACGCGCGACCCCCGCATCAAAGAACGTAAGAAGTATGGACAGAAGGGCGCCCGTAAGCGCTTCCAATTCTCAAAGAGATAATGATGAACTATGAACGCGGAATGATGAACTGCAAAGCGGTTGTTTTTGATTCATGGTTCAGCGTTCTC
>JBGPYG010000289.1:0-5575 GCA_041493085.1 Pyrinomonadaceae bacterium
CACCAAACATTCCGCCGAGTAGACCGAGCGTCCCCCCGAGCGCGCCTAACATTCCGCCGAGTGGACCGAGCGTCCCCCCGAGCGCGCCTAACATTCCGCCGAGTGGACCGAGGGTCCCTCCGAGCGCACCCAACATTCCGCCGAGTGGACCGAGGGTCCCTCCGAGCGGACCAAACGTGCCACCTGGTGAGAAAGGCGCTGTAGCGCGTTCTTAGATCCGATCCGGTCCAGTGATTCCCGGTTTTTAGCGCACGGGAATCACTCTGTCCCGGAGTGTGACACGCACTGTTTGAAGCTCCGCAACGACAGATGGTGAAATTTAAAGAAGAAGCGGTGGGCGTACTTAAGTTGTCACTCTACGAGCCGCCGGCCTGCGAAGCTATGCTGGACCATATGAGAAGCCACGACGGTTGGGAACAGGCCACCGTTCGCGTGCAGGCCGACGAGGGCGCTTACGATTCTGTCTCGCGGCCTGAGGTTCGCTCAGCCAGTATTTTGTACTTGGGTTGCTTCTCGGAGGTGATGGCGAGTTTTGATGAGAAGATGAGAACAACTATCAGACCGCTCATCAGAGACTTTTGGTCCGTCGACCTCACTGAATATGCGGGGACACAACTAGTTCGCTACACGCCAGGCGGTTGGTATGAAACGCATCAGGACGCGGGCGCGGATTTCGAAGACCGGTATTTCACTGTCATCTGCTACCTCAACGATAACTTCGCCGGAGGGCACACGCAGTTTCCTTATCTTTCCCACGCCGCAGTACCCGAAACTGGGAAGGCCATCGTGTTTCCTTCAAAATATTTTCACCGCGCCGAGCCCGTGATCGCTGGGGAGAAGTACGTGGTTGTTTCCTGGGTGTTAGGGCCCGTTCCCATCAAATGGATTTAGCCTTTGAATGCATTACCAGCGCACGTATTTGAAGGCAATTCGATCCTCAAACACACACGCATCAAGACCACTGCTTAGCAGACAACGAATTGCATCCTGGGGAGTCTCCACTATTGGCTCGCCCCTCACGTTGAATGATGTGTTGAGCAGCATCGGCACCCCCGTCCGTTCGTAAAACTTTTTCACTAACTCGTAGAATCTCCCGTTTGCCTGTGGCGTTATCGTTTGCAGGCGACCGCTGTTATCCACATGGACCACCGCGGGCACCTGCGCTATCTTCTCCTTCCGGAACTTGCAAATCCGCAGCATGAAGGGACTCGCCGGATTCTGATGATCGACTTCAAACCAATTCTGCACTTCCTCCAGGAGCACCACAGGCGCAAACGGACGAAAGCCCTCGCGCTTCTTGATCCGGCTATTCAATATTTCTTTCGCGTCAGCTCGCCGGGGATCGCAAACGATGCTTCGTTGGCCCAGTGCCCGGGGACCCATCTCCGACCGGCCGTCAAACCAGCCGAGTATTTTCCCTTGTTGCAGAAGCTCGACTGCATCGGCGACAACATCGTTTGATTTTATGAAGTTAACACCAGGCGCTGTTTCGATAGCAGATGCAATTGCTGCAGGACTGTAGGGGCGGCCGCAAGCGTCATGGTCCATGGGCCGATAAGTATTGTGTCCGGTGAGTTGCCAGAGTCCGTGGTAGGCGGCGCCAATCGCCGCCCCACTGTCTTCCGCGGCTGGAGTGATGAATACCTGCTGGAAATCTGACTCGCGAATGATCCGTTCATTCGCGATGCTGTTCAAAGCGACTCCCCCCGCATAACAAAGATTCTCGCTGTCACAAAGGCTGCGGAGGCGCTGTACCAGGTAGATAAGCGCGTTCTCCAGCGCCGCTTGTGCAGAACACGCAAGATTCTGGTATTCATCTTTGTGTGACGGCCAGCGGGCATCGTCGCTGAACATTTTCGGAACGACATCCTTGAAGTGAAACTCGTTATCGCAGATAGAGAAAAAAGAGTTCGACGGAATCGTACACTTACCATAAGGCGCCAGTCCCATCACTTTTCCCGCTTCGGCCGGGTCGCCAAATATTTGCTGGGCTACCGAGGAAAAGATTCCGCCAAGACTGGCGAAGAAAGGCATGCCCGCCGGCCGCATTTCCAGCCAGTTTCCCCGGGCTACGAGATGCTTCTCGACTGGCACGAGTGATCGACCCGTGGCGGCGTAGAGCGAGATAATTTCAGCTTCATCTGAAAGCCCGCCTCGCGCGAGGCTTTGCTCTTCGGGCAATAAGTCTTCAAACGGCGATCCTCTACCATCAACAACGAGAACCGCGGATTCTTTGAAACCTGAAGTAGCAAAGGCGCTGACCGCGTGGGCCAGATGGTGCGGGATTACGCAGGTCGCAACGCCATTGAGCTCGAGTTTCAAAAGCGGATTACGCAGAGTGTAGTTACGCTCATCCGATGCAGAGCCGGCCACCGAAAGGACCACCAGCGTCAGATCTTCCGGTTGTATCCCGGCGTAGTCCAGGCAGTAAGCGAGACATGCTGTGGTTTCGGCAGCAAAAACGCGATCGCGTTTGACGCGCGAAAGACGCTCTTCCTGAATGGCGACAACGATTTCGTCGCCTTTCAACAAACATGCGCCGCCATTGTGAGAAGCGCTGATGCCAAGTATCCAGGGTGAATCGTCTTTGGGCATGCGCGCGAGAGTAGCGACTGCCCGCTGGTTTTTCAAGGAGGAGTAAGGGAAGATAATGTCAGCGCACCATCATGATTACTTGCCGCTCGCGTCCACCATCAAACTCGCAAAGAAAAATCCCCTGCCAGCGTCCGAGCAATAGTTTGCCATCTTTGAAGGGAATGTTCACAGATGAGCCGACGAGCGTCGCTTTGATGTGAGCGTCTGAATTCTCTTCACCGTGTCGAAAACCCATACCCTGTTGCGGGATGAGCGTTCGCAAGAGGTGGAGCATATCGCGCGGCACATCGGGGTCAGCATTCTCGTTCACAGTTAACCCGGCAGTAGTGTGTTGCACATACAACACGACCACGCCTTCCTGTTCGCCGGACGCAGTTAACTGTTGCTGCACTTCATCCGTGAACTCCACTAACTCTTCGCGCTCGCGTGAACGCACTTTCAGAACGTACATGGCAAGATTGTAACGCAAGACGAGCGGAACATGACTCAAGGCAAGTGTTCGGGTGGGGTCGGTCCGATGTCCTATAAGCTTTAGCTTGTCGCCAGCTAAGCAGCGGGGAAAGCCCCCCTTCCCAACCTGAGAGCCTTGCTGATTAGCTCGGTCGCTCACGCCTTGAAAGCCTTTCAATCAAAGAATCAGAACTCAACTCTGAATCAGCTGGCTGATAGCGTAAAGCACAAAGGGCCAACCGAAGAGTCGGCCGGCCCCAGGACTTAAGTGAATGATGTTCGGGTTTATTGCGAAGCTTTGCGTTTCAGAACAGCCCAACCGGTTGGCAGCACTGCCGCGGCCAGCAGAATCTTGACGATGTCGCCGATGATATGTGGCGCCACACTTACTTGAAATGCAGCCGCCAGGGGCGCATGCATTAGCGCGGCAAACCAGGCCCAACCGGCAAGAAGGATTACAAGTGAACCGATAGCCATTGCCACCACTGCAGAAAAGAAGCGTTTGTCCCAACCGTTTTCCGCGAACGCACCGGTGATGAAAGCCCCGGCCGGAAAAGCCACGAGATAGCCGCCAGTTGGCCCGAGGAGATGAACAATGCCGCCATGTCCGCCGTAGAAGAAAGGCAGCCCACTTGCCCCCTCGATCAGATACACAATCATCGCCATCGCGCCGAGCCTCGAGCCGAGCAGCGCGCCGGTCAAAAGGACGGCAAACGTTTGGGCCGTGATGGGCACAGGTCCAACCGGGATTACGATCTGCGCGGCGAGCGCCGTCAGCAAACTAAACGCAACCACGAGTGAAACGGATCGCGTCCAGTCCAGCGGATAGAGCGCAGCGCCGATCAGCGTATCGGCTTGGGCATGATCAAAAGACGTGCTCATTGTCTAACCTCTGATTTGGTTTCGAGTTTCGAGTTCCCTGTTCCAGATTTCAGGTTACCAATGATTCTAAACTCGAAACCCGAAACTCGGAACTCAAAACTGGCCTAGTCGGCGGGCAGGTCGTCCGCACCAACCGCCGCGGCTTCCGCCTGCAATGTCCCAATGCGCATCTTGTGGAACGAGCGCCAGACAAAAACAGTCGAAGCAAGAAAGAAGAGCGCAGCCAGGATGTGGCTAATCATTGGGCCATTCTCGCCAAACTGTCCCCCGGGATCACCAATTGACACGGCCAATTCGACAGCCAGCAAACCGAACAATGTGGTGAACTTAATCACCGGGTTCAGCGCCACCGAGGAGGTATCTTTGAATGGATCGCCTACCGTGTCGCCAACGACGGTCGCATCGTGTAAGGCTGTCCCTTTCTGTTTCAGATCCACTTCGACCACTTTCTTCGCATTGTCCCACGCGCTGCCCGTGTTTGATAGGAAAAGCGCCTGATACAGTCCGAAGATCGCGATCGAAATCAGATAGCCGATGAAGAAAAACGGCTCGACAAAAGCGAAGGCCAGCGTTGAGAAGAATATCGTCAGGAAGATATTAAACATTCCCTTCTGCGCATACTGCGTGCAGATCTCTACGACCTTCTTACTATCCTCGACAGAAGCCCTCTCAACACCCTCCAGCCGAATGTTTGCCTTGATGAACTGAACCGCGCGATAAGCTCCGGTTGTTACCGCCTGAATGGAAGCGCCGGTGAACCAGTAGATCACAGCGCCACCCGTAATCAATCCCAGCACAAAGGGAGCGTGCAATAAGGACAAACTGTTAAGCGCCACAGAGTTTCTAAGTTGATCCGTCAGCACCATGATGATCGAAAAAATCATTGTCGTGGCGCCTACTACCGCGGTGCCGATAAGCACGGGCTTGGCGGTGGCTTTAAACGTATTGCCGGCACCGTCGTTTTCTTCCAGCAGGTGTTTCGCGCGCGCGAAATTCACAGTCATATTAAAGTCTCTCTGAATCTCTGTCTCGATGTCTGGCACCTGCTCGATCAACGACAATTCGTAAACGGATTGCGCGTTGTCAGTCACCGGGCCATAAGAGTCGACTGCGATAGTGACTGGTCCCATCCCGAGGAACCCGAAGGCCACCAGTCCGAAAGCGAAAACCGGAGCCACCTGCACGACCGACGTCGAGATCATCAACGCGTCCAGACCCATGGTGCTGAAGTAGTAAGCGATCGACATCAGGATGACGATGCTGATTCCCAGCCAGTAAGCCGAGAAGTTTCCGGCTACGAGCCCGGAAAGAATGTTGAGCGACGCGCCGCCTTCTCGGGAAGAGGTGACAACTTCGCTCACGTGATGCGACTCGGTTGAAGTAAAGATCTTGACGAGTTCCGGAATGATGGCGCCTGCCAGCGTGCCGCAGGAAATGATCGCCGAGAGCTTCCACCACAGTGTCGGGTCGCCGCCGAGCGTGGGAATTGTTAACCATGAAATAACGAACGTAACCATGACGGAGAGAAGGGACGTAATCCAGACAAGCGAAGTGAGCGGGGATTCAAAGTTCATCTTATCTGCGTTGCGATAGCGAGCTTTGGCGATTGCATCGTTGATGAAGTAAGAAGCCGCGCTCGCAATAATCA
>JBGPYG010000116.1:0-9416 GCA_041493085.1 Pyrinomonadaceae bacterium
ACCCGGGGACTAGTTCTCCCCCACGACAAGCAACAACGAATGCTGGAAGCCGAGGGAGTCCGTTTTAGTGAGCGCGGACGCTGTGAGCTGCAAAAGTATCTCTGGATTCCCGCAGAGCCCGAAGCTAAAGGCGAAGCGCGATCAAAAAGAGTCACACTATTCACGAAGTAAATCTCTTCCAAAGGAAACATTATGAACAGAGACCCCCTCGACCAAAGAGTGCCCTATGCAGTTAGTCAGCCTCGCTATTCTGTTTCGCATCAAATGGTAACCACTGCCTTTGAACTGCCCAACTTCCGTGTCACGCAAAATCTCGGCATAGTTCGCGGCATTGTAGTTCGCTCGCGCAACATATTCGCGACCATTGGAGCCGGCTTGCAAATGGTCGTTGGTGGAAACATCACAGTGTGGACCAAGCTGTGCGAACAAACCCGCTTTGATGCGTTTGAGATCATGATCCAGCATGCAACTGAGCTGGGAGCGAATGCCATAATCGGCGCGCGTTACGATGCGACGGAAGTTTCCGCGGGCGTCACAGAAGTGCTGGCATACGGCACTGCGGTCATAGTCGAACCCGCCAGTGGCGAAGCGAGCTATCGCTCATGAACGGGGCGAAGATAACCGCCACCCAACTTCGACGAATTCGGAAGGCAGTTGACACAGTTCCCTTCGCCAAACTCCTCGGTATCGAGCTTGACGATGTTAGTAGGGGAACGGCGACTCTCGGGATCAACGTTCGCGCTGAACTGAAGCAAAACCACGGCGTGGTTCACGGAGGCGTGATTGCTTCTTTGATCGACACGGCCACTGCTTTCGCGATAATTTCCCTCCTTGCCCCAGGGGAAAGGGTAACCACAGTCGATTTAACCATCGCCTATCTGCGTCCGCTTACGGCGGGTCGGGTGACGGCCGTAGCCAAAGTTTTGCGGGCCGGGCGGCGGCTTTTCGTGGTTTCCGCAGACGTGTTTGATAAAGACAGAAAGCTTGCAACTACAGCACTTAGCACCTACATCAAGCTCTAAACCTGCTGCTTCCACGTCTCACAGGATTTAGGTGGACAGCCTATGTTTATCTATGTAAAATGATTTTGGCCTTCCGTGCGAACCCAGACGGGTATAACGCCCTCTCAAGAGAACCCAGTTTGAACGACTCCTTCGGTGAACTCCCACCCATGTACTCCCTGTATCATTCCCTCATAGCCCAGCACCCCAGACAGTTGATGCCCGTGCCCTGTGCCGGTTCGACGATTGCGCAGCTTCATCGTTATTTCGAGGACGTTGTGCTGGAGAACAATCTCGGCGCTTTGGTGGTTGAGAGTTTACCCACGTTTGCGGAGAGACCGGCTCGAGACATTGCGCGTATCCAGGAACTCGATAAAGCAGCCAAGAACCTTTTCCTCTGGGTCAGCCCTCAGGATGCCCTGTCCAGCCTGGTCCTCAACAGAGGAAGAGAGGACACGAGATCTGTCGTTTTTGAACGCACCGATGAAGGTAAAAACTTTGAGCGGTTTGTCGTGATCGCAGACGCCCGCTTCTCGGCTCTGCTTGCGTCAGTTCACAATGCCGACGAAGAAGATACCTCACGAGATCTTGTCATTTGGACTTTCGAGCCCGACGTCGTTTACTCCGCCCTGGAGTATTTAATGGCTCGCGTCACAGCCGAGCATTCGTTTCACTCAAGAGCCTTTGCGAATGCTGTTCGCGTCTCAATGCCGAAGGCGACGTCGCTACAATTGACTTTGGGCGTAACGACAAAACTCGCGCGCTTGTTGCAGGAACAAGCTGAACGCGAAATCGCAGTCAACCGGCTCGCGACCGCAATTAGAAACTCACTCGAACTCGACAGCGTTTTGCAAACTGCCGCCAACGAAGTCGGCCGCGCGCTTAACGTTCACTCCTGTGCGGTAAGAGTAGAGGGCGATCTCGTTGGCCGGCAGATGACTAAGTTCTATTTACGGCCTGACGCTTCAACCGAAAATGAGATTGCTTCCTTGTTAACTGATGTAGATTCGATCAGTGGCCGGCTGGCAGATTCCCCTCAAGCCTATGTGGTCGATGGCGATGACTCCAGGACTCCTTTCGTGCTTGCTGCTGCAGTGGTGCCTCTCATTTATGAGGGAAGATTTATCGGGCTCTTGCTAGTCCGGTCGGACGATATGTCGCGCGTATGGGCTGACAATGAGGTATTGCTGCTACACACGGTCGCCGATCAGCTCGCCGTTGCCGTTAAGCAGGCGCACCTGTTTGCTCAAATGCAAGAGCAGGCGCTGACAGACAGCTTGACGGGCTGTTACAACCGTCGCGCATTTGAGTTGCAGCTTGACCGTGATTTGCATATGGCCATTCGCATGCGCCAGCCGCTTTCCTTGATCATGCTCGATCTGGACAATTTCAAACACATTAACGATCAAGCCGGGCACGAAGCTGGTGACGTGGCGCTCCGCTTGCTGGCAGACAACTTGCGGGCTGAACTGCGATCTGTTGATACCGCGGCCAGATACGGCGGCGACGAATTTGTGATCATTCTGCCGCAGGCAAACATTGATGGAGCGATGCTTGTCGCTGAACGTTTGCGCAATCGCGTCGAGCAAATGGAAGTGCCGGGCTTTGGCAAGGTGACATCGTCTTTCGGTGTCGCTACGTTTCCCAATCATGCTTCGTGTCGAGATACGTTGGTGGTGGCAGCAGATCGCGCTCTCTACAATTCCAAGAAGGCTGGACGTAATCGCGTTACCGTTATCGATCCCGCTCTTTTTGAAGACAGTGAGCCCAGCCCCGAGTTGGCAGATGCACTGCAAAGATCATAGTTTCCTCTGAAACTCGCTTCCGGCCTTCAACCCCCCGCTCTCGAACCATTCCGCTTTCCCTTCTGGCGTCCTGACGCAAAATCGCGCATCATAACCCTTCGCTGTTTTAGCTGAAGGTTCCGGCGCTTTGCGCTCTTTTTGTGCATGGACGACCTACGAAAATTCGCGCGCTACTTTCTTCCCTACAAGGTCGAGCTAACGACTGGCATCATTTGCATTTTGGCCAGCGTCGTTTTCAATCTCTCCATTCCACTGATTGTTGGCCAGGCCATTGACGCAAACTGGAGCGAGGTGACCTGGTCGCGTCTGACAATCTCCGCGCTAAAGGTCCTCGGCGCGAGTGTGGTTAGCGGCACCTTTCTTTTTCTTCAACGCCGCATACTGATAGGGATGTCGCGTAAGGTTGAATACGACCTGCGCCAGGATTTCTATGCGCACCTCGTCGACCAGCCGCAATCGTTTTTCCAGGAACATCGCATTGGTGACTTAATGGCGCGCGCCACCAACGATCTGGCGGCTGTCAGGCAACTGGCTGGGCCGATGATCATGTATTCGTTGCAGACGATATTCGTCGTAGTCATCGTTCTGCCGCTTATGTTTCTGATCAGTTGGCGCCTCACGCTGTTGTTGTTCATAACAATGCCGCTCGTTTCCCTGACCGTTAAGTTCTTTGGCCAACAGGTTCACGTCCGCTTCGAAAAGATACAGGACTTCTTCTCGCAAATCACAGCGCGCGCGCAGGAAAACTTCACCGGAGTACGCGTTGTTAGAGCGTACGCACAGGAAGGCGCTGAGATCGCTGCCTTCAACGAGCTCAATCGCCAATACGCGGAAAAGAATTTAAGCCTTGTCAGAATCGACGCGTTGATGCGACCGCTGATGCAGTTTCTGATTGGAATGGGCTTCGTGCTGATCATGTGGGCCGGCGTGCCGGCGGCGATCCGCGGCGAGATCACTGTGGGTCAGTTTACCGTCTTCAACATGTATCTTTTCCGGTTGATCTGGCCGCTCATCGCTTTGGGGTATGTAGTCAATCTCTACCAGCGCGGCACCGCTAGCTTGAAACGCATGAATGCGATATTTGCCGTCGAGCCTTCTATAGCAGACGCAGCGGAGGTGAACGCACAGCCGCCGATCACCGGGGAGATCGAATTCCGGAATCTCACTTTCCGCTACCATCCCAACGATGAGCCGGTGCTCCACAACATTAACCTTCGCGTGCGCGCAGGTCAGACCATAGCCTTCGTAGGACGAACTGGCAGCGGCAAGTCCACGCTCGTTAATTTGATTTCGCGCATCATCGAAGCGCCGGAAGATACCGTGCTGGTTGACGGGATTTCAGTTCGCGACTATCCGCTCACGCAGTTGCGTTCGAGCATCGGCTACGTTCCTCAGGAGACTTTTTTATTCAGCGACACACTCTCCGAGAACATCGCGTTTGGCGTGGAAAAGGCTGACGGCGCGAAGATCGAATGGGCGGCCGAGGTGGCAGGGCTAACGGAAGACGTTGCAGGATTTCCCGATGGCTTTGCGACGCTTGTCGGGGAGCGAGGACTTACGCTTTCGGGCGGCCAAAAGCAGCGGACAGCAATCGCGCGGGCGATACTCCGGGAACCGAAAACTTTAATACTCGATGACGCATTGTCGTCCGTCGACACCTACACCGAAGAAAAGATTTTGGGAAAACTGCGCGGCGTAATGCGGGGCCGGACGAGTTTGATTGTTTCGCATCGCATATCGACGGTCCGCGACGCCGATTTGATTTGCGTGCTCGACGAGGGGCGCATCATCGAACAAGGCACGCACAACGAGTTGCTCGCCAGCGGCGGAGAGTATTCGGCTCTGTACGAACGGCAGTTGCTCGAAGAAGAGTTGGCGCTTACTTGATTGGAGACAACAATGTCGAGTAATCAAATCGATCAAGCGAAGTTGGACTCGCAATATCGCACGATGTTGATTCTGTGGTTTGCGTTTCTATCGACGATTGTCATCTACCTCTTTCTGTCGATCGTCATACCCCGGCAGGCAGGGCTGGAGAGTCGACTCCTCACCATTATGTTCAGCGCTCTCAGCGCACTTCTCGTGGTAGTTTCATTTGCCGTAAAGAAGAACTTTCTTTCTCGAGCAGAGGAAACGCAGGAAGTTCGCCTTGTTTTTACGGGCTTTGTGCTGGCCACTGCCTTTTGCGAAGCGGCGGCATTGCTGGGTTTGCTCGACTTGCTGGTCGCAAAGGATCGCTACTACTTCGTTCTTATTGCCCTGGCATTCGTCGGCTTGTTGCTGCATTTTCCCCGGCGCAACGATTTGGAATCAGCCAGCTACAAGAATCGAGCGCAGCTAAACTAGGTAACACATGTCTACAGCGGTAAAGGAATTTCACGAAGAAGAAGCAATCGGGAAGACTTATGACTTTCAGATCGCCCGCCGCCTGCTCAGATACTTGCGCCCTTACCTGCGCCTGCTGATTCCGGCCCTGCTGCTCACTTTCGTACTGAACCTGCTGGGAATTCTGCAGCCAAAATTTACCGAATACGCAATTGACTGGTTCGTCCTGCCCCGCAAAACAGATGGGCTAATGCTCCTCGTCGGTCTATTCGCGGGGGTACAACTGTTGCGCCTTGTCTTCTCTTATTTCCAATCGCTGCTGCTCAATACCGTCGGGCAGTACGTGATGTTTGATCTGCGCCGCGAGCTGTACGACAAGCTGCAACATCAGGAAGTGGCTTACTACGATCGCAATCCTGTCGGGCGCATCATGACGCGCCTCACCAGCGACGTCGACTCGCTCAATGAACTCTTCACGGCCGGGATTACAGATCTGCTCGGCGACCTGGTAATGATCTTCGCCATCATCGGGGTAATGTTATGGATGGACGTGCGGCTTACTCTGGTTACCCTGCTGACCGTGCCGATGTTGTGGGCCGCTACGACGTGGTTTCGCAAAGGCGCGCGCAAAGGGTATGACATGGTGCGAACACGCATCGCGCGCATCAACGCCTTCCTCCAGGAACACTTTGCCGGCGCGCAAACGGTCCAGATTTTTAATGCGGAGATAAAGTCGATCAGCAAGTTTCGTGACATTAATGGCGACTACCGCAAGGCCAACCTCGACACCATCTATTACTATGCCGTTTTCTTTCCGCTGGTTGACTTCATCGGCGCCATGGGAATTGCCCTGATCATCTGGTATGGCGGCTATCGGGTGATGCAAAACACGCCCGGGCACACCGTGCTGACGCTGGGCGCGCTGGTGGCGTTCATCCAGTATTCGAGTTTTCTCTTCCAGCCCATTCGCGACATTTCCGATAAGTACAATGTGCTTCAGGCTGCGGTCGTAGCGTCGCATCGCATCTTCAAGACGCTCGATCTACCCATCGCGATCACGTCTCCGGCCACGCCGGTCAGGTCGGGCCGCGCCGTGGGCCACATCGAATTCGAAAACGTTTGGTTCGCTTACAAAGGTGACGACTGGATTCTCAAAGACGTTTCATTCAAGGTCTCCCCAGGACAGTCGATTGCGCTTGTCGGCCACACCGGATCGGGTAAGTCGACGATCACAAATCTGCTAATGCGTTTCTACGATGTGCAACGCGGTCGGATTCTTCTGGATGGCGTCGATCTGCGCGAGTGGGACCTGAAATCGCTGCGAGAAAACTTCGCGGTAGTGCTGCAGGAAATATTTCTCTTTAGCGGGTCGATAGCAGGCAACATTCGTTTGGGGCGCACTGATATTACAGAAGACCGCGTTGCCTGGGCGGCCCAGGAAGTCAGTGCCGAGCCTTTCATAAACCGTTTGCGGGGTGGCTACCAGGCCGAGGTCAGGGAGCGCGGCGCTGGATTATCGGTTGGTCAGAAGCAGTTGATATCTTTTGCGCGCGCACTGGCGTTTGATCCGGCGATATTGATTTTGGACGAGGCGACCAGCTCCATCGACACGGAAACCGAGCAACTGATTCAGCAAGCCATCGAACGCGTGATGCGCAATCGCACTTCCATCGTGGTGGCTCACCGACTTTCGACGATTCAGCGCGCCGACCAAATCATCGTGCTTCATCACGGTGAAATTCGCGAACAGGGAACGCATCAGGAATTACTGGCGCAACACGGTCTATACTGGAAACTTTACAAACTCCAGTATGCCGACGGGGCGCGACCGGAATTACCTCCGTCAGATCCTGACGAAGAGAGCGCGGTTCAAACTGCGGGCCAGGTGCAATTCAGCGAGTGACGCTCGGCCTCAGTGTTCTCTGTGTCCTCTGCGGTAAACAACGGCTCAGACCAATTAACCACAGAGGACACAGAGAACGCTGAGGCCGGACAAATCTTTAAGCAGTAAACCAGGAGAAGAGTATGAGACCTGTAACGGCAACTAGAGTCTGTTCGTTGGTAATATTTGTTCTAGCCATGCTAATTGTCACTCCAACCGCCGAATTGAAAACTGAACCGATGACTAACCTGCGTTTTTCAATTTCCTTCCCCGAAGCGAGCAACCACGATCCGCTTGACGGCCGAATTCTGCTGCTCGTTTCCACTGACAGTTCCAAAGAGCCGCGCTTTCAAATCAACGAAGACCTGAACACACAACAGGTCTTCGGCGTTGACGTTGACGGATTGAAGCCGGGACAGGAAGCCCTTGTTGACGCGAGCGCCTTTGGTTATCCGCTTTCGTCTCTTTCCAATTTGAAGCCGGGAGAATATTGGATGCAGGCGCTGCTTCATCGCTACGAAACGTTTAAGCGGGCGGATGGTCACACCTTGAAGCTGCCGACGGATCGCGGCGAAGGTCAGCAATGGAATAGCGCGCCGGGGAATCTTTACAGCACGCCGCAAAAAATAACCGTGCGTGCTAATGACGATCGCGTAGTCAAGATCACGCTCGACAAAGTTATTCCGCCTATCGAGGCGCCAAAGGATACGAAGTACATCAAGCATGTGCGCATCGAGAGCAAGCTGCTCAGTCGTTTCTGGGGCCGGCCCATGTATCTCGGCGCGAATGTTCTGCTGCCCGAAGGTTTTGATAGTCACCCCAACGCTCACTACCCGCTGGTAATTTTTCACGGCCACTTCCCTGCCGACTTTGGCGGCTTCCGCGAGACGCCTCCCGATCCAGATCTGAAGCCGGATTACAGCGAGCGCTTTCACCTCACCGGCTATAACAAGATTGAGCAGGAGTATGCCTACAAGTTTTACCAGGACTGGACCGGGCCAAACTTTCCGCGAATGATCATCATCGAGATACAGCACGCGAATCCTTACTACGACGACTCCTATGCCGTGAACTCCGCAAACCTCGGCCCTTATGGCGATGCGATCACATACGAGCTGGTGCCCTTTATTGAGAAACAGTTTCGCGGGCTGGGTAAAGGCTGGGCGCGCTTTATGTATGGCGGCTCGACGGGCGGTTGGGAAACGCTCGCGGCGCAGATTTTTTATCCCGACGAATACAATGGCGCGTGGGGCGCGTGTCCCGACCCGATAGATTTTCGCGCTTACACCGTCGTCAACATTTATGAACACAACAATGCTTACCAGTCCGAAGTGCCGTGGAAGCAAACGCCGCGGCCCGGTAAGCGAAACTATCTCGGCGAACTCGCGGCGACCTTGCGGGAAATGAACTACATGGAACTTGCGCTGGGAACGAACAGCCGCTCGGGAGGACAATTCGATATCTGGCAGGCTGTCTATTCACCGGTCGGCAAGGATGGCTACCCCAAACCAATCTGGGACAAAGTGACCGGCAAAATTGATCGCTCGGTTGCGGAATACTGGCGCGAGCATTACGACCTCGGTTACATCCTTCGTCGCGACTGGAAAAAGCTGGGCCCAAAACTCGAAGGCAAGCTGCACATCTACGTTGGCGAGGCTGACAACTACTATCTCAACAACGCCGTCTATCTCGTCGATGACTTTCTCAAGAGCACCAAGAATCCCTACTACGGCGGCGAAGTGGACTACGAGCCGCGCGCCGAACATTGCTGGAACGGCGACCACACCCGGCCAAACGCAATCTCGCGCCTTCGTTACCATCAGTTCTACGCGTCGAAGATCGTCGAGCGCATTTTGAAGAGCGCGCCTAAAGGCGCGGACTTAACAAGCTGGCGCTACTAGTTTCGCGGCTTCGCCCCCCTGATGGGGGCGGCAGAAGACGAAGCTCAAACCTCTGTCGCCCGTTTCACGGGCTTGAAATATTTTTGCTTTGTTACCCAGGGTTTCGCTGCGCTGTTCAGTATCATGACATAGTTGACACTCTCCTATCATGACATGGTTGACAGTCATGGGGGTAATCTACGGCTCGAGGAGGAGCGAAGATGCCCTGGAAAACGGAGAGTGTGATGGAGCAGCGACTGAGCTTTGTGATTGAAGCACGCAAGCAGGAAGCGAGCCTGAGTGAGCTGAGTCGGCGATACGGCGTCAGTCGACAGACCGGCTACAAGTGGCTGAAGCGTTACCAAGCAGCTGGAACAATAGAAGGGCTGAAGGAGAGATCGCGGCGGCCGCACCATAGCCCCCGCCGGACGAGCGGTAAAGCTGAGCAGCGCGTGTTAGCGATCAGAGATGAGAAAGGTTGGGGTGCTGACAAGATCCAGTATGTAGTGGCAAAGGAAGGCGT
>JBGPYG010000034.1:0-16060 GCA_041493085.1 Pyrinomonadaceae bacterium
ATGCCACTGCTTTCTCTCAAAAATCTTTCCAAGCGCTTCGATAAGACTGCGGCCGTCACCGATGTGTCGCTCGACGTCGAGCGCGGCGAGTTCTTTGGTTTGCTGGGCCCGTCTGGCTGCGGGAAGACGACCACTCTCAGAATGATTGCCGGTTTGGAGAAGCCGGATTCAGGTGGGATTGAGTGTGACGGAAACGACATTACAAGCATGCCCGCCGAACGCCGTGGCTTCGGCATGGTCTTCCAAAACTATGCGCTCTTCCCTCACCTGAACGTTTCGGAAAACGTCGCCTTCGGCCTACGCGCCCGACATAGGCCAAACCCCGAGATTAGAGAACGTGTTAAGAGCGCTTTGGAATTGGTGCAGCTCCCGGGTTATGAGAAGCGCAGAGTTGACGAACTCTCCGGCGGTCAGCAACAACGAGTGGCAATCGCTCGCGCCATCGCGATTGAACCAGCGCTGCTGCTATTCGACGAGCCCCTCTCAAATCTTGACGTCACTTTGCGTGAAGAAACTCGCGGCGAATTGCGTGAGCTGGTTGTCCGGCTCGGACTGACTGCCGTTTACGTTACTCACGATCAGGAAGAAGCGTTTGCGCTTTGCGATCGCATCAGCGTTATGGTTGGCGGCCGCATTCTGCAAACAGGCCGGCCGCGCGATTTGTACGAACATCCAGCACAGCTCTCTGTAGGAAAGTTCCTGGGACGAAACAACTTGATCCGCGTTATGCGCTTGAGTTCGAGTAAGTCTGAGGTTGGCGAATTCAAGACACTCGACGGTGGCCACCTCATTCGTATTCCAGTTGACGACAAGAATCTTGTGCCCTTGAATCAGCCTTGCATACTGGCGATTCGACCGGAACACGTCTTAGTTACAAACTCTGACGAGAAACTTGAGAACGCCCTGCCCGCCACGGTGCGCGAAATTAACTTTGCGGGGGCCACCTCGAGCATCAAGCTCGACGCCAGCGGCATGATTCTGGAAGCGCTGGCGCTGGACGCGGATGGAATCTCTATTGGGGATCAGCGCACGGTGGTTTTACCGCCAGAACGAATTTCGCTTTTGAGAAATGAGTGACGCGAGCCAAGGGAAACCGACGCCACAGCACGACTAGAGACGCGGCTCTGCCGCCTGATGTGCGGAAGGTCTCCGACAGTCTCCGACCTTCCGCTGTTCGCCTGAACGTTTCGGGCTATGCCCGGTTCTTAGGGCGCAGCCCAATGAGTAACGAGCGTCCATCGCCGGTGGGGCAAAGCCCGGGGTCCCCAGCGGGGCAACCCCGCTGGGGTGGCAGGCACCACCGCACATCAGGCGGCAAAGCCGCGGCTGTTTCCCCGCGTCTCCGCGTCTCCACTTCCCCGCGTCTCTTTCTCTGGCTCATCGTGGCCGTCGTCCTGCTTTACGGCGTCATCTATCCAAACCTTCACGTCGTCATTGCTTCTCTCCAGCGGGACGCCAACTGGTCGCTGGCCAATTATCGTCAAGCCCTCTCGCAGACCATTGTTCTGGAATCGATATTCGCGAGCGTCGGGATTTCGGTCCTGACCGTTTTATTTTGCGCCGGTGTCGGAATTCCCCTCGCCTTTCTTTTCGAGCGCTACAGTTTTCCAGCGCGGCGATTGTTCGCAACCTTTGCAGCTCTGCCTCTGGTCTTACCGCCTTTGGTCGGCACAGTTGCTTTTATTTTTCTCTGCGGCGAGTCAGGTATTCTGGCGCGGTTTGCACAGTCAGTCTTTCATCTCGAAAACTCGCCCTGGTCGCTGCGCGGTTGGCCGGCATTGTTGCTCTTTCACACTTATACAATGTACCCCTTCTTCTACATACTTACCGGCGCGGGATTGACGAGAATTAACGCGGCGCTGGCCGAAGCCGGAAAGAGTTTGGGCGCCAGCCGGACGCGCGTGCTCACGCGAATCGTTTTGCCGCAGCTGACGCCGTCGCTGATGGCCGCGGCATTACTCACCTTCATGACTTCGATGGCCTCGTTTAGCGCGCCACTTCTCTTTGGCGGCGGCGTACGCGTGCTTACCCTGGAGATTTACACCGCCCGCCAGCGCGGCGACGCGAGTTTGGCCATAACAGAGACAGTAATTCTCGCGGCGATTTCGTTAAGCGCACTTTTCTTCTTTCAGCGATACGAAGGAACGCGAAAGTTTGCGGCTGCGGCGATGAAGGGTTCGACAAAACGACGTAGGGCGATCGCAACAGGAAAGGCCCGCGCGACAGCGATCGCGTGTGGCGTTCTCTTTTCAGTGTTACTTGTTTTGCCGGTGGCTACTCTGGTGCTCGTCAGCTTTGCAAGCGAGGGAAACTGGACGACACAAACTTTGCCAACGTCCTACACCGTAGCCAACTACGTGAAGATATTTTCTGACTCGCGGGCCAGTGAAGTTTTTCTTAACAGCTTGTCGATGTCGGCAATTGCCGCCGGCGCCGCGCTGGTTTGGAGTTTTTGCGTAGCCGGTCTCTTGGCGAGAAAAGGAGGTCGCAAATGGAAGCGACTGCTATCGTGGTTGATACTCGTCCCCTGGGCGTTGCCGGGAACTGTGGTCGCCGTTTCACTGGCCGAAGCTTACGGAAAGCCGTCGCCGTTATTTGGTTCTTTTATTCTCGTTGGGACGTTCTGGATTCTGCCCGTGGTTTACTTTCTGCGCTTCATGCCGCTGGTCGTCCGGGCGGTACAAGCGAGTATGGAACAGATCGATGCCGCGCTGGAGGAAGCGGCGTCCAGCCTGGGCGCGCGCTGGTGGCAGCGATTCACGCGCGTTACCTTGCCGCTCGTCTGGCCCGGCGCGGTAGCCGGAACTCTGCTGGCTTTTGTCATTGCGCTGGGAGAATATGTGGCTTCGGTGCTGGTGTTTGTGCCGACAAATCGGCCAATCTCAATCGCCATTGCATCCGAGCTGCGCGATTTCAATTTGGGAACGGCAGCCGCTTACGGCGTTGTCCTGATGCTGATGATTGGATTAATTATGATGGTCGCCACGCGACTGGGACACTTGCGCGCCTGACAGAGCATCTCTGCGGCTTTGCCGGCGCACAGTGCGGTAAGGCTCTGCCTTACCGCTGGGCCCTAAGAGTAACTGGAGGCTGCGCCTCTGATTCATGAGGCAGAGCCTCATGAAAGAAATAAATAATGCGCGCCGGAAAGGCGGAGCCTTTCCGCACTGTGCGGCGGCAAAGCCGCAAGGAGAGTTCATCATGATCAAAACTTGCGGATTGACTCACATTCATCTCATCATTAAAGACCTTCAGCGTTCGCTGGATTTTTACCAGACAGTGTTTGGGATGGAAGTAAAGTTTTGGGCGGGTGCTGGCCTGGTCTTCCTGAACATGCCCGGTTCCAGCGATCTCATCGCCCTGCACCAAGCGGAGGGAGATCAGCCCACCGGATCAAGCAGCGGCATCCTGCATTTTGGTTTTCAAACCAAAAACCGGTCTGACCTCGAAAGCGCAATCAGCGAGGTTGTGGCCGCGGGCGGCGCGTTGAAGAAGCGCGGCGAGTTTACGCCCGGGATGCCCTTTGCCTATGTGTCTGACCCGGATGGGTACGAGATCGAGCTCTAGTAAGAACTTTGAATTAAGGATCTACTGAAATTTCAAACATGGCTAAGAACAACTTTCGGCGATCGCTTCCTTCTGTCTTCGTAGTTTTGGCACTGGCGTTTTCACTCGCCAGTAGCCCGGATATCTCTCAATCCGCGCACGCTCAAGAAGTTTCGCTTTCGCCAACACCGACAACTCAAGAGGTTAACCAGGCCGAGCTTCATCAGGCGCTGCTGGATCTAACGAATTCATTTACTGTGATGTGCGTCGCCGCTCATCCTGACGATGAAGATGGAACCACGTTGACTGTGTTGAGACGAAGGGATGGGGTGCATACGGTCAGTTTGTTTTCAACTTACGGTGAGGGTGGACAAAACGCCGTTGGTCCGGAGCTTTATGAGGAGCTTGGCGTCATCAGAGCGCAGGAAACGATGAAGGCTGCGCAGATCCAGGGATCTGAGCCTTACTTTCTTGGTCTCAAGGATTTTGGCTTTTCGAAGTCAGCGGACGAAGCTTTTAAGGTTTGGGGCCACGATGAAGCCCTGCGGCGAATGGTCCAGAAGATTCGCGAACTGCGGCCGGACGTGATCATTACTAACCACGACACCACCAGCGGCCACGGCCATCATCAGGCGACTGGCCGGCTCATAATAGAAGCCTTCGACGCGGCTGCCGATCCGAAACGTTTCCCCGAGCAGCTTAAGCAGGTCAAACGCTGGCAAGCAAAGCGACTGTTTGTAAGGATCTTCGGAGGCGCGACCGGGCAGAAGCCCGACCCCGGGGTCCCCGGCCGGGCAGCCCGGCTGGGGTGGGACGGTCAGGAAGAGCCGGAAAAAGTCGTAGCGATCGATCCAAACGAAGTCGATCCGGTGCGCGAAACTTCATTCGCGGAACAGGCCCTCGCGGCGCTCCAGCAACACGCCACGCAGGGACCCTGGCCAAAAACGATCGCAGAGTTGTTGAAAGCGCGCCGGATCGAAACTGGAAAGCTGCCGCCGATCCGGTACCGTCTCATTCGCGAAGCTTCGGGCGCTCCAGCGTTGCCGGAAAACGCGACTACCCCTCTCGCAGGGCTGGAACTGCCGGAACAATTCGCGGACGGGGTTATGCCCCCAAACATTGCCGGGCGAGCTCTAACTGACTTTATCGATCGGCCCGATCGGGTCCTCGGCGCCTTGATTAACTGGCGCGCAGACCACAATGCTGCCGATTCGGCCGGCGAAGATCCCGAGCGCTTCCGCTTGTTCGAATCGCGCCTTGACCGGGCGCTGGCAACTGCCTCCGGCATTACTCTGACCTTGAACTCGCGCCCGACCGTGCTAGTGCCGGGCTTGAACACGACGTTCACGATCACTCTCAGCAACTCCAGCCTTAGCACCGTTCACGTAGCCGAACTCCGGTTGAATAGTTGGGGTGAAAGCGCGCAACTGAAGACCGCAGACGAGCTATTGCCCGACACTGACACTATTGTTCCGGTTGAGAGAACAACCCCGAAGAACGCCACGCTTACGGTGCCCAAAGAAGAACATCTTTACGATGGCCTTTTTCTCGGGAAACACTTTAGCGCTGTCGCTGAACTTGAAATTGATGGCGCAAAATTCTCCGTCGAGGTTGAGATCGCGCGCGACATTGCGCCCGCCGTAGAGATCAAAAACATCTCGCCGTCACTGCTTGTGTGGACGCCGGGTCGACAGGATCAGGTACTGGCATTTACGGCAGTGGTCAGGAATAACCTTGAAACTCCATTTCGTGGTGCCCTGGAGCTCAACAGTAGGGCTCTGGGAATTTCGGCCATTGGAGGAGGCTTAACGCTGGAGGCGAATGAAACGCGCTCAGTTGAGCTGCGCTCGAATGCGGCTCCAGTTGTAACGAAGCGCGCACGCCGTGGTGCAAAAGTGAACCGGGGTCCCCAAGCGGCCAGCCCGCTTGGGGTGGCGGCTTCGAACTACGCCTCGCTGATCGTTGAGGACGCAGCCGCGGCAGCGATTAGCAAGCGGACCGTGCCGGTGATTTTCAGCGATGCGCGAGTCGTTCCTCGCTTACGCGTTGGTTACGTTGCCAGCTTTGACCAAACGCTGGCGCAATCGCTCGCGGCGCTGGGAGTGGAATCCAAAGCTCTGACCACCGGCGAGATTGAAAACGCCGACCTCTCGAGCTACGGCACGATCATCATCGACAATCGCGGCTATGAAGCACATCCGGAACTGATCGCAGCGAATTCGCGTTTGTTGGAATTCGTGAAGGCTGGCGGGACGCTGCTTGTCCTCTATCACAAGTCGAATGAGTGGAATCCCGACGCGAACAAGAAGCGACCGCAGCTTGCACCTTACCCAATTGTTCTGGGCGACGAACGCGTGACGGACGAAAACGCGGCGATCAAATTTCTTCAGCCGCGTCATCCGTTGCTAAACGTACCGAACAGAATTACGCCAGCCGATTTTGCAAATTGGATTCAGGAGCGCGGCCTTTATTATCCAAAGGAATCAGACCCGCACTATACCGCGCTGTTTGCAGCTAACGACCCGGGCGAGGCGCCGCTGAATGGTGGGCTGCTGGTAGCGCAATATGGCAAAGGAAACTACATCTACACGAGCATGGTTTGGTACCGGGAATTGCGGGCGGGCGTGCCGGGAGCTTTTCGCATGTTTGCAAATATGATCAGCTACAGGCACAGGTAAGACATGTTTTCTTTGACTGTCGTTGTGCTAAATAAGTAGGGGCACGGCATGCCGTGCCCCTACAAAAACAACAGGCAGGGATGGCTGTCTAAATCGCTTCCTGTTCGATGGCCGACTCGCCCTCCAGCTTCACCTGGGCGCGCTCGAGGAAAGTCCTGATCATTTCGCCAACGCGTTTCTGCATCTCTGAGCTGATCGCGCCTTCACCAACCAAAGCCGCAAGGCGATGCAATTCTTTGGCGTGCGAGCGGCGGAGTTCCACATGCTGAGAGATTTTGATCAGCACGTTATGCCCGCGTACCTCAAAAGCCGCGGCGTATCGCAGATAGTTTTTCATTTCCGTGCCGGCGGGTGACCACTCAAGCCGCTCCGGGCGGTCCTCGGTCTTACGCACAGCGAAGCTCGCCTGCACCGAACCAATCACCGGCACCTCGGCGCGCACCACCCAGCGCATGATGCCGCCGGATTCCTTGCGAATGCCCTCGATGCCCGGCATCAAGTCGGCGAAGTTTCTCAGCTCGCCAAAGAACTCGCGGGCGCGTTCCAAAGTTGTTTTTAGTTCCAACTGACCCGTATATGAAGCTTTGATTCGAAACATTTTCTATCCCTGCCGTGTTCTAAGTCCCGAGTGTTCTAACCCTGTGGATGCGCTGCTGCGGTCGTCTGTTGCATCAGCGCATCCGCTAAAGTTAAGTTACACGATTAGGACGCTGCCGTAAACAGGCGATTTCCATCATGTCCAAAGTCCAACGTCCAAGGTCCAAAGTCTGATTTTGCTAACTTGTATTTGACATTGGACGTTGGACATTGGACTTTGGACCTACTAAAGGAATGTGAAGTGAACAGTGATAGACGCTGTCCGAAGTGTGGCGAGGAAAAACTGCGAACCTGGGATGAGCTTGGCGATGACGAGCGGGAAGTAGTACGGCGCTTGCCAGGTTCGGCCGACCATAAAGCAGCGGAACGCCGGTCAATGCATCGATGGTGCACACGCTGCTGGCATGAATCGACTGAGGATCAGCCACGCGTTGTTTAGGATTGTAGGGGCAGGGCTTTTGTCCCTGCCAGCTAGATGCGGCGGGCAGGGACAAGCCCTGCCCCTACAATGACGCCGTAATGCGATTGTAAGCTTCGCGGATGCCGCGCATTCGTTCGCGCAAAGTTTCGCTGAGGCTGTCAGGAGTTGCGAAACCGAGCCGTTGGGCAATTTCCTTGAATGCTGGATAGTCTGTAGATGGCAGGGCTGCAACTTTGCCCACGATGAGTCGCAGATGATGATCGACGGAGCGAAGCAGTTCGTAACCGCGGCTGAGCGCGTCGTAGTCGCGACTCTCCAAAGATCCAGCGGCCTCGAGGCGTTCCAGAGTTGCGAGTGTGGAACGATCCGCGCCTTCATCCGCGACATCGTCACGAAGTTGAAGGTAACGCGCGGCGAAGTACACATCGAGCATGCCACCCGCTGAGTATTTGATGTCTATATCGCTGCGGCCGCCATGACTGCCAGCGCGACGCCCACGGCGCTCGCCATTGGATCCACTCTGACTGACACTCCTTCCTTTCTCTCTTTCCAGACGCTCGCGCACGCGGCGCGTCTCCTCTCGCAACTCTGCTGAACTGATCTCGCGAGCCTTTTCATGAATTGCGTGTCTGGCGTGCGTTTCGATCATTCTGCCGAGTTCCAGATCGCCGGCGACAGCGCGTAGTTTGACGTAGGCAAGCCATTCCCAAATCGCGCTGCGCTGTCTTACGTAGTCGAGGAATCCTTCGGAGCTGGTAACCAGCGGACCGTTTTTCCCGTTCGGACGCAGGCGGAGATCAACTCGATACAGATAGCCCTCGCGAGTCACGCTGGAAAGCGCTGCGATCATTAGCTCGACCAGACGGGCATAGGCTTCATCCTGTGTGAGTGAAGCGACAGGAGACGAAACGAGCGAGTCGTAGACAATGGTGATGTCGAGGTCCGACCCATAATCAACTCCGCCGCTGGCAAGCCGGCCGAGGGCGAGGACGCTCAGGCGTGGTCCGCCCATCAAAGGACCATAGCGCCGCACCATTTCACGCCTCGCAATGAGATAAGCGACATTGATGCTGGCCACAGCGAGTTCGGTCTGCAGTTCGTTCGATCCCAAAAGAGAAAGATTTCCTGCCGCGTCTTCAGCCCCAATTTCAATCAGCAACCTCGACCATTCTCGACGCAATGCGGAAAGCTCCGCTGAAAAGTTTTTCTCCGGGTCGATACTCGCTCGCAACTGGGCGCGATAGTCCCTGCGCTTCAAACGGGGCGTTCCGGTACCGAGTGAACAAATTAGAGCCGGGTTGCCGGTCACCATCTCACCAAAAAGCTCGGAGACGCCGCACAGGCGCACCAGTCCAACGAGATTGTTTTCAGACAACTCAATCCGGCCTGCGGATTTTTCCAGCGATGCGGCAACGCGCGCAATTAGCATCAGTGCGCGCTGCGGATTTTCAGACTTGCGCACGGCTTCGCGCAGCAGGCGCGTCAGCGATTTCATGCTCGCTGGTTGCGTCGATATTTCTGCCGCCAGCAAGTGCGAAAGAAAAACTCTGGCAGCGGAGTTGATTACGTGTGATTCATTCCGAGCTTCGTCCTTGACTGGTGCAGGGTTATCCGGATCCGCACGCTGCTGCGATTCCTCGCCAGGCTTTTGCGCCAAATCTGGATCCTCGCCTGCAAAGACGCGGTCGTAGGCTTTGCGGACGTTGCCGGTCTGCAGCAGCAGCGCGTTATCGAAGTCCGCGAGTGATGTCGCGCCGGAAAAACCCATGCGCCGGGCGACGAGGGACCGTTGCGGTTCGGTCTGCGGCACCGTGTGAGTTTGTAGCCCATGCTCCATCTGGAGTCGATGCTCAAGCGTCCGCAGAAACGCGTAGGCATCAGACAATTCCGAGCGCTCCTGCTCCGAAATGAGATTTCGGTCTGCCAGTCGGCCCAGACTTATCAGCGTATGGGCTACGCGCAACCATTCATCGCGACCGCCATGCGCTAACTGTAGCGCCTGGGCGATGAACTCAATCTCCCTGATTCCGCCGCGCTGAAGTTTCACATTGAAGCCGGCATTACTCCGTTCCACCTGGCGGTCGATCTTCTGCTTGGCCAAACGAACACTCTCAAGAGCGGCTTTGATTGAAATATCAGACCGGTAGATATGGTTTTCCGCGGCAGTCGCAAATTGTGAAAAAAGTGAACTGGAACCTGCCGCCGCACGGCTTCGAATCAACGCCTGACGTTCCCAGTCCTGCGCAGATTTGTTGTAGTACCGCAGCGCTTCATCCAGGGAAAAAGCGAGCGCGCCATCGCGGCCATGCGGCCGTAAACGCAAATCAACGCGATACGCCGCGCCCTCGCCCGCAGGGTGACCAACTAACTTGCTGATAGTTTCTGAGAGTTTGATGAAGTATTCGCGATTGCTGAGCTTGTCCCGCTCACCTGAGCCCGCGGTTGTTCCGTCGTCGGAATAGATGAAGACCAGATCGATATCCGAAGCGTAGTTGAGTTCGCACGAGCCAAGCTTGCCCAAAGCAATGACGCAGAACTCGGCGGTCGCAATGCGCCCGCGCTCGTCGTGAAGCGGCGCGCCAAAGCGATTGTCCAGTTCCTGTCGCGCCAAACTCAGCGCGTAATCCAGAATGGCGTCAGCAAGGTTTGACAACTCCTCCGTAGTTTCGACAAGCGTGTGGGCGCGCCGAACGTCGTGCAGATAAATGCGCAGCAGTTCGCGGCGACGAAAGCGCGCAAACAAAACTTGCGGAGTCAAAGATGAGTTTGTCAGGGCGAAGCGAGCCAGCGACTCCTTGAGCTGGTCGCGAGTTCTGACGCGAACATCAGCGCGCTCGCGCATGAGCCAGGATACGTAATCAGGATTCTGCTCCAGCGTAGTGGCCAGTAGGGGACTCCAGGCCGCTAGTGCCAACGTATCGGAGAGCAAAGCCGCGTTGCGGATAAGTTTTTGAAACGTGCGCGGCTGCTCGGTCGATAAGCGTTCTAAAAAGAGGCGAGCGGCCTGCTCGTCAGGCAGATCCCGAATTAACGATTCTACTTTCGCGTCGAGATTTTGCACGTTGACATATTACGCGGTGGGGGAAGCCAAGCAGAAGCCCGACCGTCAGGAAGGGCTCCTTGTTCGCAACCAAAGCCCTCCCTAACGGTCGGGCTTCTGCCCGGCTGTTCTAGATATCGAAGTAAAGTGAAAACTCCAGCGGATGCGGCCGCATGCGCAGTGGGGTGATCTCTTTGTCGCGTTTGTAGCTAATCCAACGCTCGATCAGCTGCTGGCTGAAGACGTCACCCTTCAACAGGAAATCATGATCTGTCTCGAGCGCCTTCAACGATTCGTCAAGCGAGCCTGGCAAAGTAGGAACATCCTTGAGTTCTTCCGGCGAGAGATCGTAGATGTCCTTTTCCAGTGGTTCGCCCGGATCGATCCGGTTCTGAATTCCGTCAATGCCTGCCAACAGCATGGCTGAGAAAGCCAGGTAAGCATTGCAGGAGGGATCGGGCGGACGAAACTCTAAACGCTTCAGTTTTGGATTGGTTGAGAACATTGGGATGCGAATCGCCGCCGAACGATTCCTCGCCGAGTAAGCAAGATTAACCGGCGCTTCGAATCCTGGGACGAGGCGCTTGTAGCTGTTGGTTGTAGGCGCGGCGAATGCGACCACCGCCGCCGCGTGTTTCAAAAGCCCGCCGATATAGAACCGCGCCATTTCCGAGAGGCCGGCATAGCCGTCGCCGGAGAAGAGCGGTTTCTCGGTTTTCCACAGGGATTGGTGACAGTGCATTCCTGAGCCGTTGTCCCCGTAAAGCGGCTTCGGCATAAACGTCGCTGCTTTGCCATACTGGAAGGCAGTATTGCGAACTACGTATTTGAAGATCTGCAGGTTGTCGGCTGTGCCCAGCAGCGTTGAGAAACGGAAGTCAATTTCACACTGTCCGGCGGTAGCGACTTCGTGGTGATGACATTCCACCGTCACGCCACATTTCCCCAGCGTCAGCGAAATCTCCGAACGCAGATCGCTGAGCGTGTCAGTCGGGGGGACCGGCACGTAACCTTCTTTCGGACGGATTCGGTAACCGAGATTAGAACCCTGGAACTCGTTAGCGTCACGACCAGTGTTCCAGTGGCCTTCGTCGGAATCGATTGTGTAACCGGCCGACTGTTGTTCGTTATGAAACTTCACCGAGTCGAAGACGAAGAATTCAGCTTCCGGCCCAAAATAAGCTGTGTCCGCCAGGCCGGTAAACTTCAGATAGTTTTCGGCGCGCACGGCCACGGACCGTGGATCGTAGGGATAACCCTCCTTGGTGATGGGATCGACGGCATTCCCGATGAGACAGAGGGTCGGGTGGTCGGCAAACGGATCCATCCACATTCGGTATGCATCGGGAACGAGCAGCATGTCTGATTCATGAATCGCAGCCCAGCCGCGAATCGATGAAGCATCGAAACCAAAGCCATCCTCGAAGGTGCCTTCGCCAAGTTCGCCGATGGGAAAGGTTAGGTGTTGCCAGGAACCGGGCAGATCGGTAAATCGCACGGAAACAAATTTTGCCCCTTGATCAGAGGCATATTTCAAGACAGTCTTTGCATTCATGAGTTCTCCTGCTGACGGAAAAATGGAGTGTTAGGGGTGCTCTTCGCCCCGGAGTGGTTATTGGCGCGAAGCGTTGTGGAAGCCCGAAGTGGCTAAGGAAAGAGCCGAACGTCATAGCGCGACGGCGCGTAAAAAAGAAGGCATTATAGTTTGGCAGCTTATCATGTCAAGGTTTTTGCTGCCACTCAACGGCAGAAGGTGCTCATTTGCCCGTTAACTCTTTGTTATCTCATGGTTTAAGGCGCTACGAAAATTAAGCCGAAACAAAAAAGTTATAGACCCACCCCGCGTTTTCTGTTACATTGCGGCACCAAGCGTCCCATCCAGAAATTCTCCGCTACTCGAGCTCGGGATGTGTACAACTACGCTTTGGCTTCAAGAATCAAGAGCATTCGAGTTTTTCCGCAGGCAAGTCAGGAGACCGCGAATTGACCACGGCAATTGAGCAGACGCTCGAAACCTATGGCATCGAAAATTGGGGCGCTGGATACTTTGACGTAAATCGCAAGGGAAACCTAATCGTCCGTCCCGCCGAGGGTGACACCCGTTCCGCAGATCTAAAAGAGATTGTCGATGATCTGGCCCGGCGAGGAATTGGCGCGCCTGTCCTCCTGCGCTTTCCGCAATTGGTCGCCGCTCAAGTCAGAAAACTTCAACGCGCCTTCAGTCGCTCCATCAGGGAGTTTGAATACCAGGGCGCGCATATGTGCGTCTACCCGATGAAAGTCAATCAGCAAAGGTCGCTGGTTGAGGAGTACTTACGCGAAGGCTCGCGCTACGACTTTGGTCTCGAGGCCGGCTCGAAGGCGGAACTCTACGCGGCGCTCGCCCTGGAACAAACACCTGACAGCCTGCTGGTGCTCAATGGCTTCAAGGACGAAGAATTTATTGAACTTGCATTTGCCGGCGCTCGCTGTGGCAAGCGCGTAGTGATCGTTATTGAAAAACTCAACGAGCTTGATCACGTACTGAACATTCTCGAGCGTCAGGAGGAAGGTGGCAGCATTCCGATCCTGGGAATGCGCGTCAAGCTCTATTCGAAAGGTTCCGGCCGCTGGGAAAAATCTGGCGGAGAAGCTGCAAAGTTTGGACTAACTACGACAGAGATGCTGGAAGTGATTCGCCGCCTTGAGCAAGCGGGCCGCATTGACATGCTCAGGCTGCTCCACTTTCACATTGGTTCCCAACTCACCGATATCAAGCGAATCAAGAATGCGATGAAGGAGGCGGCTCGCGTTTACGCGAAGGTCTATCAGATGAAGGTGCCGGTAGATCTTCTGGACGTCGGCGGAGGCATGGCGGTTGACTACGACGGCTCCAAAACCGCTTTTGACTCATCCGCCAACTACAGTGCCCAGGAATTCGCGAACGATGTCATCTATACAATCAAGCAGGTCTGCGATGATGAGAACGTGCCGCATCCGACGATTATCCAGGAGTCGGGACGCTTCCTGGCTGCCTACCACGCTTTATTAATTACAAACGTTCAGGACGAAATCGAAACTGTCGTTGAAGACATCACACCGATCGAGATCGACGACGATGATCCGCAAGTAGTAACGGAGCTCGGAGAGCTTAGAGAGTCGATCACCGTAAAGAACTATCGCGAGTATTACCACGATGCGCTGGAACACCGCGAAGAGTTGTTCACACTCTTCAATCTTGGTCTGGTTTCCCTCGAAGATCGCGCAAAGGGTGAAGTGTTGTTTTGGGACGTGTGCGAACACGCGGACAAGTATGCCCAGCAGGCCAAATACGTTTCCGAAGAGTTTGACGATCTTCGCCGGTTGTTATGCGCCAAGTATTTGACGAATTTTTCAGTGTTTCGTTCGGTTCCTGACCACTGGGCACTTGATCAACTTTTTCCGATCGTGCCGATTCATTACCTCAACAAACCGCCAACCGAATATGCAACCCTCTGCGATATCACTTGCGATTCGGATGGGGTGGTGGACAAGTTTGTCGATCTACATGACGTCAAGCAGGTGCTTGAGCTCCATTCCCTCGTCCCGGGTGAAACGTACTATCTGGCATTCCTGCTGGTCGGCGCATACCAGGAGGCGATGGGCAACAACCACAACCTTTTTGGCACGCCGCATGAAGCTCATATCTACATTGATGATGACGGCTATCTTATTAAGAAGGTAATTCGCGGCACGACTGTCGGTGAGGCGACTGAGCGCGCGCGTTACGAAAAGAGCCTGCTTCACGATGGCTTTCGCCGTTTGATAAACCAGCGAGTGAAGGACGGGGAATTGAGCGAGGCTGAGGGCGCCGACCTGGCGCAGTTCTACGAGTCGCGTTACGACGCCTATACATATCTTGCGGTTAACGGAGCAAAGACCGGTTCTCGGCGGCGCACCGATTTCTAACTACCACCCGACGCTGGGATTCGGGAGTTTTAACTTTCTTATAGTTCTAAAGTGAACCAGCAATCATTTCCTTGACGTTCAAATCTGAGAGGTTGACAAGTTTTATGGTTACGCAGCGAAAACCCAAAGCATCGAAGTATCTTACGACGCCGACTCGCCCGGTTCAGGTGGATCGCGATCGATCGGTTGCTGGTCTGCTCGAAAAGATGGAGGGCGCGGGGTTTGGTGGCCGCCAACTAGCGGAAGCTCACCGCATCTGGCTCGACATGCTTGGCGACAATACGACGATTATTGTGGCAGGTTCAGGAGCGCTGATACCCGCGGGCATGCGCCGACTGTTGGCTTACGTAATCAAGAACCGCTTTGTCGATGTGCTGGTGCTTTCCGGATCACTTCTCTTCCATGATTTGCACGAAACGCTTGGTCGCTACCATTTCCAGGCCCATCCGAACATGACGGATGCCGAACTGAATGCGTCGCAAATCAGCCGCATGTGGGATCTGCTCGCAAGCGATGAAGAGTATCGGGAAGCCAATGAATGGGTCGGCGGCTTTACTAACCAGCTCGACCAGTCACGTCCTTATTCGACGCGTGAGTTTCTTCATCTGCTGGGGCGTGAGTTAGCTGAGATTGCTACGGAAGATGGTGTCCTTACGTCTGCTTACAAAGCCCGAGTCCCGATTTTCTGTCCGGCAGTTGCCGATAGCGGAATCGCTGTGGGAATTGCTGCTGCGCGTTTCGAAAAGAAGAATAACTTCATGTTTGATATCGTCCAGGACGTGCTGGACATGGCAAACGTTACGGCGCGCGCGCGTCTCACTGGAGTTATCAATCTCGGCGGCGGAACACCGAAGAGTTTTGTACAGCAAACGGAAGTGTCTTCGTTCATTCTCAAGAATCACCATCCGGGCCATAAGTACGCAATTCAGATCACTACGGATGCGCCGCATCCAGGCGGTCGCTCCAATGCGGTTTCGTTTGATGAAGGATTGGTGTACGGGAAACTGGCTCGCGGCGCTCACAGCGCTTACGTCAATTGCGACGCGACCATCGCGTTGCCGATTCTCATAACCGCTCTGTCGCAAACCGCAGCCAAATACCTGAAGGGCCGCAAGCGTCCTAACTTTACTTTCGGTCGCGAATTGATCGTTGAAGTGCCGTAGCCACCACGGAGGCAGGGTATGTCCTAGGTTTGAACTAATCTCTGTGCGTCCTCCGTGCGCTCTGTGTCTCTGTGGTGAGCAATCGCTAAAAAAGATTCACCACAGAGACACAGAGCGCACGGAGGTTACACAGAGCAACTGAACACTACCGGACGTAGCTATTTGCGTCGTCCCGCCAGAACTACGAAAACAATTCCAATGATCAGGAGCGGCGCGTTGAGCCACAACATGCCGAGGTTCGCCACTCTCTTTAGGTTTAGGATAGCCACCACGGCCGCCGCTACCAGAAATAGAATTCCAATCACTCGCAGAGTTGTAGCTGACAAGTTTCTACCTCCATTGTTTGATCCAGTTTGCGAAAAGCTGTCCCTTTCAAGCTCACTCAATACATCAGAACCGGGAGCGGTAGCGACTGGCTCGACACTCAACTGAAATCGTGAGCAGTGGAAATGGATGCCGACATTCAAGTTGCGTCTATGGCCGGTCGCTACCGCTCCCGGTTCTGATTAAGCAGCTTGAGAAATGACAAATGGAAAATCCCTTAAGACTTGCCGCCCAGGTACTGAAAAGCGGCCGACGCATTCCCATTCATCGTAGTCACAGTAAAAGGCTCGTACTCCAACTGCTGAAACGGGCTCGTTAGTTTCTCAATCCATTCCCTCTGGTGATGTCGCACCACCACGCCCTC
>JBGPYG010000276.1:0-5746 GCA_041493085.1 Pyrinomonadaceae bacterium
CATTCTTTCCGCGCCCCCGCTCTCGAAGAACTTTATAACGACGGACCGCATCCCGGCCTAGGCGTGTTTGACATCGGCAATCCAAACTTGAACGCCGAACAGGGCGACGGCGTTGATCTTTCGCTGCGCCATAACAGCGAGTGTTTGCGATTGGAAAGCAGCGTGTATTACTACGCCCTTCGCAACTTTGTTTTCACAGCATTCACGGGCTTTACGGATGCCGCTTCACGGCTGCCAATCGTCGACTACGCGCAGGGTAGGAGCCGCTACATGGGAATGGAAGCAAGTGTCGAAGTGCGAATCGTGCCGGCTTTGTGGCTCAGCAGCAAAATGGACTACGTACGCGCCGATCTTACGCAACTGAACAAACCGTTGCCGCGCATTCCGCCTTTTCGGGCGACGCTGGGAGTTGACTGGAGCTACCAGGCTTTGAGTGTTCGACCGGAATTGATTTTGGCCGCGCGGCAAAATCGCGTATTCGATAATGAGTCTCCGACGGAAGGTTACGCTGTTCTTAATCTTAACGCTTCCTACACAATCGTGAAGACGCGAGCAGCGCACATTCTTACCATCAGCGGAAACAACTTGACCGACAAGCTTTACCGAAATCATTTGTCGTTCATCAAAAAAATTGCGCCGGAGATTGGACGCAATCTCCGCTTAAGTTATGCGCTGAGATTTTAGAAGAAACTCTGAGCGGCGTTTCTTGTGCAACTCTCCCGGAAGAGGGAGTCTTTCTGCTCAACAAAGGCAGCGTTGCTACTTCCCAGATGGACCGCAAATAAGTTCGGCAGCTAACAGTGGGATGGTGAGTTCGTGATGGCCGGTGATTGAGTAGCCCTGTCCCGCGCCATTTGCGGTCGGCCGGCGCACTACATTCGTAAGCGGCCGGTAGGATTGTATGAAGTCGAAGTTTGCGGTGGTGATGTCGCCTAGTTGGTTGCCGAGGTTGCGCACCAGCGTGACGGCTTTCAAGAAAACTTCAGGCAGCGTTACTGCCGATCCTATATTTAAATAAACTCCGCCACCATCCATCCGGCGAACCAATTCCGCCAGCAAGCGAAAATCTGTATGCGTTGTAGCGCCCAGTGCGGCGCCGTCTGCCTGCGGGTGAAAGTGGCCGATGTCGCCGCCGATGGTCAGATGAGCAGTGAAAGGAACTCGGGCCTGGTAGGTTGCGCATAGCAGGGAATATTCGGCGTGCGGCGGCTTGAGTTCCAGCAAAGCGCGCCCGGTTGCTTCGCCCAGGCCGATGCGGTCTTTCGCGCCTTCCTGTGCGGCGCGGTTCAAGAGTTTTCCAGTTTCGTCGGCGCCGCCGAATGCGCCCTCACCCAGGGTTGCGTCGACATCTTCGGAAGTCGAGCCAACTATCGCGATTTCCGCATCGTGAACGAGCACGGAGCCGTTGGCCGCGATGGCTGTGACAAAACCTCGCTTCAGCAAATCGATGATAAGTGGCGCGAGTCCGGTCTTGATAACGTGACCGCCGATGCCCCAGATGATCGGTTTCTGCAACTCACGCGCGCGACGCATGCGCGCGGCAAGGTCTCTCAGACTTTGTACCGCAAGAATGTTTGGCAGGCTCCGGAGAAAATCTTTCAGCGAAGAATCCTCTTGAATGGGACTGGCAAAGTCATCAAGTGAAACTTTGCTGGGACGCGAAGCAAGCGGATAGGTAGAAACTTTGTCCAATACAAGCGGCTGTAAGTGATCCCCGTAAACTGAAGGCAAGCTGTGCTCCTTATCCTACAAATAGTCGAGATCCGCCAGGTCTTGCTTCCGGCCCACAGCAGCCTTGTTGCGCTTTAACAATTCCCTGGAGATATACGGAACCTGCAAACCATCAAGGTCGCCATACTCCCGAGTATTCCAAGCTTCTTCGAATGCGACGCCGGATATTGATGTCATCAGATCCATCCGGTGGGGTTCGACGCCCAGTTGAACAACCTGATCTGCAGCGGTGAAATCTTCCTCGACGACTCCGACATTTGCAAATCCAAATTGCTCAAGAACCTGGTTAAGCCTCTCAGCATTCTCAGAGGAAGCCTCCACAAAGAAATCGATATCTCCGGTGTAGCGAGGATGCCCATGATGAGCCAGCGCGAAAGCTCCAACAATCACGTAGCGCACGTCACGAGCGTTTAGTAACTCGATAAATTCTCTTCGGTCCCGTTCCAGCTTCATCGGATTTGATAGGCGTGTTTTGGCTGATCAGCGTGAGCAGTATATCCATGCGCTGAGAGGGAGATAGGGATTTGTAAAACTCCCTGTTGGCTTTGTCGGCTTCCGCAAAGCCTTTGAATACTCTCTTAACCTTAAGCATGCGACTCACATTGTAACAAGTTATGACGCATATCAGAATCAAGCTGATTAGTGGGTCGTAGGTCACTTTCGACGTAGCGAGGTCATTACAGAACCGAGCGCGGTAGCGCCGGATGCTAGAGTCAACCTGTGTCCGAAGGAAGTTGGCGCGCACGGGTTGCCGGTGAAGTCGCTATTTACCGACAGAATACTACCGAAGTTGACTTTAGCATCCGGCGCTACCGCGCTCGGTTCTGTAATGAATATGTCCTTGCGCACTCAATTGTCTGACGATGACTGGCGCCGCTCTTATTTATCAAACTGAGTCACTACCGATAATCGGTGGCAAGAACCCAGAGCGATGAGGATCACGCGATCTTCTTGTCTTCGCGGCGAGAATTGCCGTTGCCGTTGCGCGCCAGGCGGCCATTGAGCAACGGCCGTAGCACGTGGCCCGTATGCGATCGCCGCGAGCGGGCGACTTCTTCAGGGGTGCCCGCAGCAACCACGCGGCCGCCGTGTTCGCCGCCCTCCGGGCCCAGGTCGATGATGTAATCGGCAGACTTAATCACGTCGAGATTGTGCTCGATGACGATAATGGTGTTACCCAGAGAGACGAGCCGTTGGAGCACGTCGAGCAGCTTGTGAACGTCGGCAAAATGAAGACCGGTGGTTGGCTCGTCCAGCATGTAGACGGTGCGGCCCGTCGCGCGTTTTGAAAGTTCCTTGGCTAACTTGATGCGCTGCGCTTCGCCGCCCGAGAGCGTAGTGGCTGACTGTCCCAGCTTGAGGTAACCGAGCCCCACGTCGAGCAGCGTCTGTAGTTTCTGCTGAATCTGTGGAACGTTTTCCAGCAGCGGCAGCGCCTCTTCAACGGTGGTATCGAGCAACTCGGCAATCGACTTCCCTTTGAACTTGACTGAAAGCGTTTCGCGATTGTAGCGAGCGCCACGACAGACGTCGCAGAGCACATAAACGTCAGGCAGGAAGTTCATTTCGATGCGCTTCATGCCATCGCCTTCACAGCCTTCGCAACGCCCGCCCTTGACGTTGAATGAAAATCGTCCGGGTTTGTAGCCACGCTCGCGCGACTCCGGAAGCATTGCATAAAGCTCTCGTAGCGGAGTGAACAGCCCGGTGTAAGTTGCCGGGTTAGATCGCGGCGTGCGACCTATTGGCGACTGGTCGATCTCAATCACCTTATCGACATGTTCCAAGCCCTCGATGGCCGCGCAAGCGCCGGGCTCCACGAGCGAGCCATAGAGATGACGCGCGAGCGCGGGATAAAGAATGTCGCCTACTAGCGTGGATTTGCCCGAGCCGGAAACCCCTGTGACGACTGTCAACAACCCGAGCGGAAAAGAGACCTCGATCTCTTTTAAGTTGTTGGCGCGCCCTCCGTGAACAGTCAGATATTTTCCGTTTGCGCTGCGTCTTTGCAGCGGCACTTCAATCTTCTTCAAACCGCTGATATAAAGACCGGTGATTGAACGAGGGTTGTTGGCAACATCTTCAGCAGTTCCGTAAGCCACCAGCTCGCCGCCGTGAGCACCGGCCCCTGGTCCCAGATCCACCACGTAATCCGCGCGGCGAATAGTTTCCTCGTCATGCTCGACGACCAGAACGGTGTTGCCGAGATCGCGCAGCGCCGTCAATGTGTCGAGCAGTTTCTGATTGTCGCGAGGGTGCAGGCCAATAGAAGGTTCGTCGAGAACATAAAGCACGCCCCGAAGCTGCGAGCCAATCTGTGTGGCCAAACGAATGCGCTGTCCTTCACCGCCTGACAAGGTTGAAGATGGACGGTCAAGCGTGAGATATCCCAGGCCGACACTCTCCAGAAAACGCAGACGACTTTTTATTTCGCGAAGTATCTGACCGGCTATCTGCTCTTCGCGCGCATTCAACTTGATCGCTTCAAAGGCGGCAACGGAACGCTCGATTGGCAGGGCGGTGTATTCCGCAATGCCTCGTCCACCCAAACGCACTGAGAGCGAGTCGGACCTGAGGCGCCTGCCTTTGCAATCAGGGCAAACTGACGGCGAAACGAGCTCCTCGAGCGTAGTTCTGATTTTTTCGGACGGCGCTTCGTTGAGTCGTTCGCGCAGCCAGCGCAAAGCCCCTTTCCATGGGCTTTGATACGAGTAAAGTCCCTGACGAAAAGTTAGCTGGCCACTAACGCCGTGAAAGAATCCGTCGCAAACTTCTTTCGATAATTCCGCAAAAGGCACCCTGACGTCGGCATTGAAATGTTTCGCCACGGCGAGCAGGGCGCTCTTCAGATAGGCCGATCCTTGTTTATCAGCTAGCCCCATGAAGGCGAGTTTGTCGGCAGCAATGTTTGCGTCTGGAATCAGTTTGGCCGGATTAACTTCGAGGACTGTGCCCAATCCGTGACAACGTTTGCAGGCGCCGTAAGCGGAGTTGAAAGAGAACGAGCGCGGCTCCAGCGGCGGAACGTTGATGCCGCAAATCACGCAAGCCATGCGCTCCGAGTAGAGCTTCTCTTCACCATCGACGACGGAGACCAGCACGGCGCCGCTGGTAAGTTTCAACGCCGTGCGAACTGATTCCGAAAGACGCTCCTTGATTCCGGGTTTGATCAAAAGGCGGTCCACTACTGCTTCAATCGTATGATTGCGTCGCTTATCTAACTTGATCTCTTCGTCGAGCGACAGCAGTTCGCTATCGACACGAGCGCGCAGGAAACCATCCTTCGCGAGCTTCTCCAGTTCTTTCTTGAATTCACCTTTACGACCGCGCACGATGGGCGCGAGAATCATGACTCGCTCACCTTCCGCCAGGCCGAGTACGTTCTGCACTATCTGCTCGACACTTTGACGCGTGATTGCCGCGCCGCACTTGTGACAATGCGGCTGTCCAATTGAGGAAAACAGCAGGCGCATGTAGTCGTAAATCTCTGTGACCGTGCCTACGGTCGAGCGAGGACTGCGAGAAACTGTCTTTTGCTCAATTGAGATTGCCGGCGAAAGGCCATCAACGGAATCTACGTCCGGCTTTTCCAGTTGATCCAAAAACTGCCGCGCGTAAGCGGATAGTGACTCAACGTAACGACGCTGGCCCTCTGCATAGATTGTGTCAAAAGCGAGTGAAGACTTGCCGGACCCGGACAGGCCCGTGATAACCGTGAATCGATCGCGCGGTATCTCTACGTTGATGTTCTTGAGGTTGTGCTGGCGCGCGCCTCTTACTGTGATGCGATCAATGGCCATTGGCTAAGACAGCGACGAAAACTAAGCGAGCCACTACGGATGCGAATATCAGGGAGTAGCGAACCAGTCATTCTAGTCGAGCGGAATGCGTTGGTCAACCGGGAGCAAGCCGCTGGTGGTGTTCTGATTCCTGCGTAATCGGTGGCTCCTGTCAGAACCACCTGCGTAAGCGGTGGCTCCTGTCAGAACCACCTGCGTAAGCGGGTGGGTTCCGC
>JBGPYG010000201.1:0-7031 GCA_041493085.1 Pyrinomonadaceae bacterium
CGGACTACTGACCACTGACCCGCCTTAGAAATACCTTCGCAAGTCCATTCCCTCATACAGGTGCGCAACCTGTTCGGCGTAACCATTGAAAAGCAGCGTATTCCGGGAGCTAAAGCTCGACTCGCCTATGCGGCGCTCTCCGGCCTGGCTCCACCGCGGATGTGGAACATTCGGGTTCACGTTCGAGTAAAAGCCATACTCATTCGGCGCCTGAATATTCCAGGTCGTCGGCGGTTCAGCGGCAACAAGGCTTATCTTCACAATCGACTTGATACTCTTGAATCCATATTTCCAGGGCACCACCACCCGAATGGGAGCACCGTCTTGCGGCGGCAGAGTCTCGCCGTAGAGCCCTGTAGCCAATATAGCCAGGGGATGCATCGCCTCATCGAGACGGAGGCCTTCAACGTAAGGCCAATCGAGCACGCCGGTTGACTGATTAGGCATGCGCTTTGGATCGAATAGCGTTTGGAAGGCAACGTATTTCGCCTGGGAAGTGGGTTCAACTTTCTCGAGCAGCCTGGCTAAAGGAAACCCAATCCAGGGGATCACCATCGACCACCCTTCAACGCAGCGTAAGCGATACACGCGTTCCTCGAGGGGAAACTCCAGAAGCTCCTCTAAACCAAATGTTGTGGGTTTATTTACCAGGCCGCCAACCGAAACGGTCCAGGGGTTTGTCACGAAGCCCTTCGATTCAGAGGCCACAGACTGTTTGTCAGTCGAAAACTCGTAGAAGTTGTTGTAGTTGGTTATGTCCTCGATAGAGGTGAGTTTCTCGCTTGTCGTAAAGCCTTCCCGCGCCCCACTGTCTGTCGCGGATTTCGCAACAGTGACGAGCTTCGCCCCCTGCGGCTTTTCCGCCGCCGGCGGATTAAGCTTTCGATAAAGAAGTCCGGTCGCAGCGGTGGTCGCCGCCAGCGCCGCGCCACGCATGAACAGACGGCGGTTTAGATAAACTTTCTTGTCCGTGATTTCGCTGGACTTAATGTCGCTTGTGTACTTGGTTTGCATTGCCTGGTTGAAAACGGTCGCTTCTATTCTTGCCGCTCATATCTACGAAGCTAAGTCACTAAAAGGTTTGAATACCCCACCACTTGACCTGCTGCAAGCTAAAAACCTTGAGTTAACTGGCTATATGACGTAATAGTATCGCCCACCTTGGATCAGGCCTTCAATCCGCGCGCCTGAATGATTAGAGGCTCGGCAAGTCAAAAAGGATTCATAACTTGGAAGAATTCCCGCAACCCAAGCCACTTGTAGAGCCCGTCGCAGTCGAGTCAGATAAGCATCCCCCATTAAGCAGCCGGCTCATCAGATGGGCAATTGTATTGCTCGCCGGTTTCTGCGTTCTGCTATCCCCAATTCCAGCTGGAATCACTGCCAAGTCATGGCATCTATTCGCAATCTTTGTCGCCACAATCGTCGGGTCAATCGTACGTCCGGTACCCGGAGGGGCCATGGTGTTGCTCGGAGTTGCAGCGTTGGCTCTAACGGGGACGCTGCCGGTCGATCAGGCATTGGGAGGCTACGGCGATCCTATTGTCTGGCTGGTGCTCGCCGCTTTCTTCATGTCGCGCGGAATGATCAAGACCGGACTTGGAAGACGAATCGCTTTTCTCTTTATCCGGGCGATCGGCCGGCATTCGCTCGGCTTAGGTTACGCGCTTGTCTCCACCGACATGCTGCTCGCTATGGTCATTCCCTCAAACGGCGCGCGGGCGGGCGGAATTATCTTTCCAGTTGCAAAAAGCCTTGCAGAGGCATACGACTCGAAGCCTGGGGAGACTGCCGGACGGCTGGGCGCATTCCTGATGACGCTTATCTATCAATGCGATGTCATTGTTTGTGCAATGTTTCTTACGGGGCAGGCTTCGAATGTTTTGATTGCCAAATTTGCCCAGCAAGTGACGGGAATTGAGTTGACTTATGCTCGTTGGGCGCTTGCAGCGGTTGTCCCAGGCCTGCTGTCCCTGCTCGTAGTCCCAATCGTGCTTTATCGAATCTTTCCACCCGAGGTCAAACATACGCCCGCCGCTGCCGAGTTGGCTGCGGATGAGTTGAAGCGGATGGGCAGAATGAAATCTGGCGAAAAGCTGATGCTGATCGTCTTTGCGCTAGTGGCGAGTTTGTGGATGACCAGCGCATTGCACGGAATTAACTACGCAGCAGTGGCATTGTTAGGCATCTGCGTCCTTTTGTTGTTCGGCGTTTTGAATTGGGAAGACGTCATTAGCGAGCGCGGCGCGTGGGATGTTTTTATCTGGTACGGCGGGCTGGTCAGAATGGCCGAAGCGCTTGGCGAGACGGGAATCACCAAACGTTTTGCTGAAACGGCGGCGAGTTTTACCGTCGGTTGGAAGTGGTGGGCAGCGCTCGCGGTGCTTTTGCTTGTTTACTTCTACGCTCATTACGGATTTGCCAGCATAACGGCGCACGCAACAGCAATGTACACGCCTTTTCTGGTAGTAATCCTGGCTGCAGGCGCTCCTCCATATCTCGCGGTGCTGTCGCTGGCGTACTTTTCCAACCTTGACGCATCACTGACGCACTACGGCACAACCCCCGCTCCCATTTACTTCGGTGCCGGATACGTGAAGCAACGAACCTGGTGGAAGCTGGGGCTAATTGCCTCATTCATAACCATTCCGATTTGGGTAATTTTCGGCTTCATGTGGTGGAAGCTTTTGAAGTTGTGGTAACGAGAAGGTTCAACATTAAAAAACTTGCGCCAAACAAAGACAAGAGAAGTTACGGCAAGGAGATTAGCGATCTCGAAAATGAGATCATTGCTCGCCTTGCTGCGCTAGCGTCGCGGAATACTCAGACGATCCGAAACGTTCGCAGGGAATTTTCAAAGCGGCTTGCTCAAGCTCCGCCTGAGTTGATTATCGGCCTGGCGCCGAGACTTATCCATCACTTCGACAACTTTCCACGATTCTTCGCTTACGAGCTGGTTCAGCATCACCGACAGGCTCTTCGAAGTCTAAACGCCAAATCGCTGGAGGAGTTGGGTCAGGGCATCGATAGCTGGGGAGCGGTTGACACCTTCGCCTGTTACCTGGCGGGGCCTGCATGGCGCGAGCGACAAGTCTCCGACGCCCGGATTCAGCGCTGGGCTCGTTCGAAAGACCGCTGGTGGAGGCGTGCCGCCGTTGTAAGCACAGTAGCACTGAACAACAAAGCGCGCGGCGGCCGCGGCGATACCAACCGCACACTGATGATTTGTGAAATGCTGACCGAGGATCGTGACGATATGGTAGTTAAGGCTTTGTCGTGGGCACTGCGCGAACTTTCGAAACGTGATCCGGGTTCTGTGCGTCAGTTTCTACGCCAACATCACGGCCTGCTGGCGCCGCGTGTTGACCGAGAAGTAAATAGCAAACTCCAAACCGGTTTAAAGAATCGCCGCACGAGTCGAACCTAAACGTGGGCGCAGAGTTGACAGGGTTAATATCGGAGTTGACCAGATATGGCAGGTTACTCAGGAACACCGCTAACAAAGAAGTTGGGCTTCAAGGAAGGGTTTCGGGTGGGATTTGTGAACCCGCCCAAAGGATTCCAGCGCGAACTAGGCCCTTTGCCAACGGACGTGAAGATCACGGTTGGTCTTTTAACCAAACCACTCGATCTAATCCTTTTGTTCGCGGATTCGCAGCAAACTCTGACGCAAGAATTTCCCAAACTTGCTCGGAAACTCGCTGAAAATGGCATGCTTTGGATTGCGTGGCCAAAAAAAGCATCAGGCGTAGCGACTGACCTTTCCGACAATAGCGTCCGCCAAATCGGACTCGACGCCGGTCTGGTTGATGTAAAAGTCTGCGCGGTAAACGACACTTGGTCAGGACTAAAGTTTGTTTATCGTTTGAAGGATCGCAAGTCGCGCTAGAGCTTGCTCACAATCCTTTCTGTTGAACGCTGAGTCTCCTTGTGTTTCCGAAAGGCGACGTTGTGTTTACATCGCGCGACAACAGCAACACGTATTGCGCGCTAGTTGATTTTCGAGTCAGGCAACTCCATTCAATCTGAAAATATTTTTTCCTCACTACACCGGATCTCAATTTGTTTTGTAAATCAGATCGTGATCGAGAACTACTAATGGTAGGACCAGCGCGACGGAGTGGACAGTGTTGCGTGATACAGACGGCGAACGGTTTGTAGTTATGGCTAAAGCGTGCGGTTTTTAAGGAGATTTTGTAAGTTGCAAGAAAGGAATTTTGCGCGAAGAGATATGTTTGATGATTGAGACTTTTCTTTATGTGATCATCTATCCTCTCGCAATAGAGTTGTTTGCGTTTCGAAATCGCCGGCGCGCAGAATCAAACAGAACAAATTTGCGTGTCATAAGAGTTGGACCACCCGAGATCGAATTAGGGGTTGCAAAAACTTTTCCGATCACTATAATGCGACTCCCTCGCTGGAAGCGATTGATTGCCGGAAGTGAAGCGTTGAAGTCGGACCTGATTTTTGATTGTGTTTGTAGGTTACTCGCTCTTATAAATTTTGCATGGACCCCCGCTGACCTGCTACGCGATTCCTAATCAGGTTTTTGTGAGCACCCTCTTCATCAAAGTGAAGAAGCTCAGGCAATCCCAGGCGATTTCCCTAATGCAGTAGGGTCTCTTCGCCAACAATAAGCTCAACGCCAATCTGCGGATCGGGAAACTCTCAAACCCGGACTCCGGGATAAGTGTCTCTTCCAGTGAAGATACTCTAAGTTAGAAGTTTGATTGGAGCGTTGAAATGATGGAAGAATCTGATGTTTCCGGGAAGAACTGCCCCATTTGCTCCCAGCAGTTACCTTTATCGGAATTTGGAGTTTGCCGGGCTCGTAAGGATGGCAGAAATCTCTATTGCAAGAGCTGCATTCGTAAGAAAGTCACCGAAAGCCGCCGCGCCCTCAAGGAATATAGATCCGCTCGCAAGCGGTATGTCAGCCAACCTCTGTCCCTGCACTCAACTTCTTCCCTCGACGGTGACTCGCCTCCTTCAGGGGGCTATACGCGGCTCCTGAGCAAGCTATCCCCGGTTGAACGTGTGAGAGAGGCCATTAGAAAAGGTGCGCGCACTCAAAGGGAGATTGCTCAAGAGACCAGAATGGGCAAAGACGAAATTGGAGACGCGATCGCGAACCTGCTTCTGTGGACGCGAGAGATCAAAACTCAAATAGTCGAGAACAACAGGCACTATTTCATAAATGAGTCGGCAGACTTGCCAATCCGCGAAGGGGCCTTCAACATTCCGCAGCGTAAGGGCGACGTACCCAGTTCCTTTAGCGCTATTCAGGGGTTAATGCCCGGCAAGAATCCGGAGGGGGAAGAACCGGAAAAGATTGGCGGCTGGGTGGCAGCCTAAGCCGCTGTTGAGAGTTGCTCGCGCTTAAGAGTTTTCAAAGGCCTCGAGAACGTCGCGCGCGTGCTCTTCAGGCTTGACCTTTTCAAACACCTTTTTGATTTTGCCCTTTTCATCAATAAGGAAAGTTATCCGCTTTACACCCATGTAAGTGCGGCCCATAAACTTCTTCTCGCCATAAACTCCGTAATTGTCCGCGATGGAATGATCAGGGTCAGCTAAGAGTGTGAAAGGAAGTTTATACTTGGCGGTAAACTTCTTGTGAGAAGCCTCACTGTCCACGGACACGCCAAGTACCTCGATGCCTCGTTTCTTGAAGTCGGAGAACGCATCGCGAAATGAACAGGCCTCTTTCGTGCATCCGGGCGTATCGTCTTTGGGATAAAAATAGAGAACCACTTTTTGACCTCGCAGGTCCTTGAGTCGGACGGTCTCACCGTTCGCATTGTTTGCGGTGAAGTTGGGTGCGACAGCTCCTTCTTTAACCATTGATATTGCTCCAATTCTTTTCCAGCGTCGGTTTCAGGGAGCGCATATCTTAAGCCAGCGCCCCGCACCCAGCAACAATCGATGAGGCTAATGAGATGAAAAGCAAAACAAAAGGCAGCTACTGGCTGGTTAAGCAAGAACCGGAAACCTACTCCTGGAGCGATCTTATGAGCGATGGTCGAACCGATTGGAGCGGTGTCAGAAATTACCAGGCCCGCAACAACCTACGCGAAATGAAGACAGGCGACCGTGTCCTGTTCTATCATTCCGGAAAAGATAAGGCCGTCGTCGGCCTGGCGGAAGTGGTCAAAAGTGCCTACCCCGATCCGACTGCAGACGACGCGCAATGGGTCGCAGTTGATCTAAGGGCGATCAAGGCCCTCAAGAATCCGGTCCCCTTGGCTGCCATTCGCTACGACAAGCGATTAAGTCAACTGCCTTTGATCAGACAATCGCAGCTTTCCGTAATGTCGCTGACTAAAGATGAGTTTGAGATAATTGTGGCCACGGGCGACGGCAAAAGCAGGAGCAAATAGCGCGAAATAATTGGTCGCGAGTGGTATCTCGCAACAAATGGATGGAGGCTAAATAATGTTTAAGCAGATCGACTATACGATGGTGGTTGTTTCAGATATGCAGCGCTCGGTGGAGTTCTATCGGGATAAACTGGGGATACTGCTTAAGTTTCAGTCGCCCGATTGGACTGAGTTTCAAACTGGAGCCACTACGCTCGCATTGCATGGCGGTGGGATAGCGCCAACGGGTCCTCCGGCCGGAGATCCTACTAAACAGGCTGGCAGTTGCTCAATCGGGTTCAACGTTGAAGATGTCGACAAGACCTTCGAGGAGTTGAAAGCCAGGGGGATACGCTTCGTAATGCCGCCGACGCAGAGAGAGGGCGAGGGTATTAAGCTGGCAGTCGGCATTGACCCGGATGGTTTGCCGATTGCGTTTGCCCAAGCGATTGCCCAGACGGCGGCGACTTGAACGTCAGAACCGAGAGCGGTAGCGACCGGCCAAGTGCTCAAGTTGATAATCGTACAGTTGGGCGTCGGGCCAGTCGCTACCGCTTCCTGTTCTGATAACCCTGTTTTATTACAGTTGGGCGTCGGGCCAGTCGCTACCGCTCCCGGTTCTGATGGTGGACTTGCCGGCTCAACTAAAACGGCTGCAAGTTAAATATCAGAACC
>JBGPYG010000187.1:0-7371 GCA_041493085.1 Pyrinomonadaceae bacterium
AGTAGCCTCTCGAACGAATAGCGAACATCGCGCGGTGTCAGTTTGCGTCCATCATGGAAGCGGACATCATCTCGGAGGCGAAAACGATATCTCTTACCCCCCTGTTCGGCCGTGAAATCAGTCGCTAGCCAGGGAACAATCCTCGCGCCGCCGACGTCTCGAGTTAGTGTTTCAAAGATGCTCGGCAGCACCTCTGCATCTTCTACGGTGCCCGCGAGTGAAGGATCGAGGCGGTTCAGTGTTCCGGTTATCGGGACTTCAATAGTCCCACCGCCCGCCCGTAGGGTGTCGGTCGCTTTGGCCACCGATTCTAATTTGCCTATCTCGGCATAGTTCACATATGGAGCGCTACCACGAAGGGTAAGGCCTAGAACTTTCGAGTTGGCAAGGCGATAATCGACGTCGTGAAAGAGCGGTAACACCATTCCTGATTCCTGCAAAAAACTTTCGTACTTCCGATAAAGCGATGCTCTGACACCGGGACGACTTTCCGTGCGCGCCTCTTCGAGAATCTGATCCCCATCGGCCGAGGAGATGTAAGGGCGGTAAAGACCCACACGCGAATGGAAGAGACCATAGGTAAAGTCGTCTGGGTCATCATAGTCAGCATTCCACCTGCCGATGAACAGATCTATTCCGGTACTATTTTGGAAGGATTCCAGGTAGGAAGCCATCGTGGGAGTTGCCACTTCCACTTTCACGCCGAGCTCCGACCAGATTGAGAGCAGAGTTGTCAGTAGCGACTTATATCGATCCAGGAACAGCGGATGCGCGGCTGCCCTGAGGCTGATTGGATCGCTGATGCCGGCTGAACGCATCATGGATAAGGCCTCATCGCGAGTGAATGTCTGGCGCCGCCTGCCCGGATCATACCCTAGCATCCCAGGTGGGATCAGACAGACGGCAGGCTGTGCAAAGCGCCCCAATGTTTGCCAAACCAGATCGTGCGTGCGCACTACCCCTGAGAGTGCGCGACGAAAATCTGCGTTCTGGAGGACTGAACCACTCGTAGAATTGAATATGAGAAAGTAGGTATTCTTGCGCGGAGACTCAACCAACCCCCCGCGAAAGCGGGGGTCGCGGAGAAACTCTTCAAGATCCTGGGGCGATAGATCACGTGCGAGGTCAATTGAGCCTGACCGCAACCCTGAAGCTATCTCTGAAGCGCTTAACCCTGCGCGAAATTCGACCTCATCAAGAAACGCTGATGAACCCTTCCAGTATCTTTCATCGCGCTCAAGCACAATGCGGTCAGCGCTGTACGAGGCGATTCGAAACGGACCCGTGCCAATTGGAATAGAATCGGTCTTTCCGTTATCGACGTCCAGGGTGATACCAGTCTTGTAGTCTGTTAGCAGGGCGGGATAGATGGAAAGTGGGTCCGGCAGTTGTATTTCCAATTTGTAATCTGAGTGGACCAGAATTCCAGCTAGCTCCTTGTCATTGCTTTTAGTGAATTCCGCCGCACCGCGGATCGCCGCGAGACCCGGAGGTAGCTCACGAGCCACACGAATGCTTCGCTCGAAGGAACGCTTGATAGCCTGAGCGGTCAGGGCCTCATCATTTTGGAAGCGGACGTTTTCCCGCAGTGTAAAGAAGACTGAAGTGCCGTCGTCGGACACTTCCCATTTCTCGCAGAGGGCCGGAACTAAATTGCCTTCCAGGTCAGTGGCTAAGAGGGTCTCAAAGACGTTCGCCAAAATTTCCTGCTCTTCCACCAGTTCCATATTGACGGGATGGATATCGCCGAGCGGAGTGGCCAGCGCCACGACCAGTCTGCCTCCTTTGGGTAACTCTTCCTGGAGTTCGGTCTCTTTTGGCGCCGGAGCCAGCGAAACAGCCTCTTCGAGATAGTCATTGGCTTTCTCATACTCTCCACGCAGGCTGGCAAGCGTGGCAGCCAGAGACAGCACATGCCTCAGGCTATCCTTGTCTCCCACAGTGCGCGCAGCGTCCATAACCTGCTGGACCAATCGAGTTGTCTCTTCAACCTTTCTGGCCTGCCAGGCAGTCTCCGCGGCGAGCAGGAGTGCGGACACGGCCCGCGGCTTGTGGCCCTCACGTTCGAGGATTCGTCCCGCCGCTTCCGCTTCTTTTAATGCGGCATCCACGTCTCCAGCCATTCGGTGTGCCTGGGCCAGGAGCATTCGCGCTTCTCCCTCCAGCGCAGGGTCACCTACCCATTCTTCATCGAGAAACTCGAGTACTGTCCTCGCGGCTCGGGCTGCCTCTTCGCTGCTGAAAGCATCGAGCGCAGCCTTGGCCATGCGCAAGCCATACTCAACCGTCTTGTCGGGGACATCCCCTTGCGAGAAATGGTGGACCAGTTGTGGGTAAACTCGCTCAAGCCTTCCTCCGTGACGCTTCTCGACCTCCTCAGCATATTTACGATGCAGCGACCTTCGCTTGCGGCGCGAAACTAAGCCATAAAGCACGTCACGAACGACACCGCTTGAGAAGATCAAGCGATCGCCACGTGACTCCCGCTCTTCCTCGAGGAGTCCCTCTTCCACCAGACGGTCAATTGCGTCCTCAACATCCTTTGCCCCGGCCAGCGCTTCCAGGTCGCGAAAGTCAAATGCCTTGCCAATAACCGAAGCAATGGAAAGAATCTCACGCAGTTCTTCAGGCAGGCGTTCAATACGTTTTTCAACAGCCTGTTGAATTGTGGCCGGCATATCACCGGTTGAGAGATCAGTGGCCGCACCCAGACTCCAGGCTCCGGTTTGGTCCTTTGAGATGCCGCCGGAATCGAGCAGCGAACGGACCAGTTCTTTTGTGAAGAATGGGTTGCCTTCAGTTCCCTCATAGAGTTTCTCCACCAGGCTGTCGGCGAGTTTAGGTCCGCCAATGAGTGTTTCGAGAAACAGGCGATGTTCTGCTGGCGAGAACGGCCCGAGCGCGATTGCCGAAAAACGGCGGTCTCCGCGGAAACTATCAAGCATGCGGAGCAGTGGATGGGAGCGGCTGTCTACTTCGCTTGAGCGGTAGGTACCCACGATCAGTGTGGGTGTCGGTCCTAATCGCCGAACGATGTATTGCAATGCCTCGATGGATATCTCTGCTGCATGTAGATCTTCGAGAAAAAGAATCAGCGGCTTTCCCGCTGCCAGGCGTGTGAGGGTTCGCGCCAGCAGCTCAAAGACATGGGTGCGGTTTTCAGGTCCTTGCGAGCCGCCAGTCTGGGCCAACTTTGAGTCGCCCGTTGCGGAGGCGCGAATCTCACTGATCTCTGTAAGCATGGGAAACAGCGACACGAGGTCAGGGGCAACGTCCGAAAGCTCTATCATGTTGTCAGGAGAGCTGGACGTATCCTTTTGCCGGAAGTATTCCTGAATGGCTTCGCAAAATCCCTGGTAGGGAAAGGCGCCATCCTGCTCAATTGATCGGCCATGAAGCACCAGTAGCTTGCGGGCTTTCGCCAGGTTCTCGATCTCGTCAAGGAGTCGTGTCTTGCCTACGCCGGGCTCACCCGAAACCACGACAAATTGGCATTCACCACTAATGGCGGCATTGAGTCGCTTCTGCAACTCAGCTTGTTCTTTCTCTCGTCCGATAAACGGAGAGAGTGCCACACGCGGCAGCATCAGTGTCTTCGTCAATACCACTGATTTGCCCAGATCGCTCTGGTGCAGTCGGGTTTGGCAACGCCGTAAAGAATCAGCGACCTCACTCGCGCGCTGTGGTCTTTTACCAGGATCCTTGGCTATGCAGGTGAGTATGACTGCCTCGAGATCCTCATTGATGTCCGCACCCAATGAGCGCGGCGGCTGGGGAATCTCATGAACTATGCGATAGAGAATTGACTGGAGCTCACCTGAGAATGGCGGTTCGCCGGTAAGACACTCGTACAGCACCGTGCCGAGGGAGTAGATGTCTGAACGGTGGTCCACACCACTCGCCGCTACTTGCTCCGGGCTCATGTAGGAGAGCGTGCCGGCAATAGTTCCGGTCTTGGTGATACGACTCTCGGTGGCCCCGCGGGCGAGACCAAAGTCCATGATCCGAACTCTGACCCGGGCGCCATCCTCGCGCACCACCATGATGTTCTCCGGTTTTATATCACGATGAATTACGCCGCGTGAGTGACTGTATTCAAGTGCTTCGGCAACCTGAATCCCAATGTCGATGACCTCGCCCAGCGTGAGCGCGCCTTCGCGCTGGAACGCGCGCAGATTCGTTCCCTGGACGACGGGCATGACAAAGAATAGTGATCCTTCGTGTTTGCCAAAGTCGAAGATCGGCACCACCGCGGGATGATCCATCTGGGCCACCAACTGCGCTTCGCGCTGGAAGCGTTGTTCCATTTCTGGGCTCAGCAGTGTTGGAGGAATAAGTTTGATGGCTACTTCGCGGTTCAATAAGGGATCATGCGCCCGATAGACGACGCCCATTCCGCCGCGACCCAACTCCGCCCTGATGTCATACCGATTAGAAAGCGTTTGACCGATCATCTGCCCCCCATGAAGAACAAGTCGTAAAGCTGTTAGAGGAAATCGTGAGTTTTTGTGAGCATGAAGAAAGGGAGCGCTCGTTAAGGGCGCAACGTAACACTGATCCAGGCGGACACGGAAGTTGTAATAATAGGCCACGCCTTTACGGAATGTATAGCGGCGCGCACGAACGAGCGGGGACTAATGCTGGGTTTTTAAGAATCTTTCAAGTGGGCTGAGGCCATCCCAAATTGGATGAAATAATCGATCTGAAGCCCGCGAGCAACGGGTTTATGTGTATAAGTATCGGCGCTCTTCTGGACCTGTTCTTTCGTGAGCGTCAAATGAATCGTCTTGCCGATGGCGTCCATTTCAATAATTGGAGTGGGCGGGATGAGTACTTGCCTCCTGTATAACCAGTTGCCGTGTCCACCTACAAGATACTCTATACCCCATGTCTCATTCGTCTTCCTCGAATGGGTCGGTCCCAAGGTCGCATATTGCCATCTCGATGATTTCCACCAACTCTTAATACAGTTGGCGGAAACTGAACATTAGAGCCCATCGCCGCGACGCCCAACACCAGATCTTCAATGCTCGGTTGAGTAGGCGCGGTCATCGCGATCGATTCGCCATCACAGCCAAGACCGGCGTGATCCAGAGGATGTTGATTTCGCTGATCGGAACTGCGTGAGTTTGAGCCTCGATATCGCAGAGTTCATCATCGCGTGTACCGCAGACTGTCTGATATGTGGTCGTCTTTCCAGGAAGTTCAAGTCAGATTACCAAAACGCCACAGACTGGAGGGTCTGCGGTATGTTTAGCGAACCAGATGGTCCACAAAGCCGATCTGGTAAACCATAAACAGTCCAAAGCTCAGGCTGAATAAGCCCGCCAGGCAGCGCAGCGCAAGATTCGCCCGCGTAAAACGGGTCGCTGTAAATCGCGCGGGCAGGGCAAAGAGCGTGCTCATGATCATCATGCCGCCAATCGATCCCATTCCGAAGATCGCAATGTACAAAAGTCCGACCACCGGCGATGAGATCGTCGTTAGCACCAGCAGCGTTATCGCCGCGCTACCGGCCAGACCATGAACGATGCCGATCAGCAGCGGCCTCGTAGCCAAACGCAGACCGTGATGAGTGTGCGGCTCTACGTGCTCCGAGTGCTCGTGCATATGCGGATGCGCATGCAGGTGGCCGCCGTGCTCATGCACGTGGACATGAACGTGCCCGCCGCGCGTGAGTTTTCGCAGCGTGTTCACTCCCAGAACCACCAGCATGATACCGACGCAGAATTCGAGTGCCTGCTCGGTATGTTTGCTTATTTGAAAATGGAGGAAAATGACGACTACCCCCGCGACCATCAGCGAACTGGTATGGCCCAAACCCCACAGCGCGCCTATCAGGGAAGAACTGAGAAGACTGCGGCGCTCGCTGGCCATCGTTGAAACCGCGGCCAGATGATCGGCATCGAGCGCGTGCTTCAGACCCAGCATGAAACCAAAAGTGAGTAACGAAACTATCGAGACGGAACCCATTTGAATTCTCCCCCGGTCTTCGGTATCCCTCTTTCGTTGAGACAGCGCACTTGTCTGCCGCGGTTACGCCCCTGCTCCTAACGGCGAAAACTCCCGAGAAAGCAGCACCACCGGGTCGCTACCGCTGTATCAGCGTGTTCGCTATCGCGGCCTGGCCCAGCGATATGCCGCCATCGTTAGTAGGCACGCGGCTATGCGTAAGAACTTCAAACCCCGCATCGGCCAGGCTCCTGCACGCAGCTTTCAGCAGGATCACATTTTGAAATACGCCGCCCGACAACGCGACGCGATTAAGCTTCCGTTGTTCCCTGATCTTCATCGCCATGCTGACAATTAGATCGGCCACACCAAGATGAAACTTCGCCGAAATAGCAGGAGGGGGAACGCCGCTAAGTATGTCTTCGACGGCACTTCGAATTACTGTTTGGGCCCGTATAATACCCTCATCTTCGGATACGTCAAACTGATATTTTTGGGTGCAGTCGCGATCGGCAATCTGTTCGAGTTCGATCGCGGCCTGACCTTCGTAGTTGGTCGCATCGCGCAGGCGAAGCAGGCTGGAGATCGCATCGAACAAGCGGCCCATGCTCGAAGTCTCCGGGCAATTTGTTTTGCTGGCGACCATTCGCTTCAAGGTGGCCCAAGCCTGGGTATCCATTTCCGCAATAAAGGGAATGTCGAGCTTTTCAAACTCGTCGCCAAAGGCTTGCTGTAGATAGACCGCTGCCATGCGCCACGGTTCGCGGATGGCTTTGGCGCCGCCGGGCATCGGCATGTAATCGAGATGAGCGATGCGTTCAGCTTCAGAAAAATTCGCCACGAAAAACTCGCCGCCCCACATGCGCCCGTCTGTGCCGAAACCCAGGCCGTCCATCGCGACGCCGATCACGTCGCCATCGATCTGGTTGTCAGCCATACAACTGGCGATGTGCGCATGATGATGCTGAACTCCGAGTTTGGTTTCGATCTGATCCAGGCCCAGCGCATACTTGGTCGAGAGATATTCGGGATGCAGATCGTATGCGACGACTTCAGGCTCCAGATAAAAGAGCCGCTTGAAGTGTTCGATGCCCTCTCTGAAAGATTGCAACGTCTCGAGGTTTTCCAGATCGCCGATGTGGTGACTGACAAAAGCATAGTCGCCACGTGTAAGACAGAAAGTATTTTTCAACTCGGCGCCGCAAGCGAGAATCTGTCGTGCAAATGTGAATCCGGTCTTGATCGGCCCCGGCGCGTAACCTCGCGATCGCCGCAAGATCATACTGGGACCGCGGGCGTCCCGCCCGCCCGCGCTTGCATCCGACGACGCTCGACTTTGCCGACTTCCCTGAACAGCAACCCGCGCGACCGAATCATCCGTGCGCATATGAATCTTTCGATTGTGCAGGAGGTAGTAAT
>JBGPYG010000390.1:0-3640 GCA_041493085.1 Pyrinomonadaceae bacterium
AGACAAAGCTTTGAAAGGGGCTAGGAGTCTGTCGGGAAAAATGGGATTCTCGGTGTAGTCTCAGCGTGCTCTGCCGCAACCAAACGCGTCAGCTCCGGAGGAGCAAAATGTTTATAGCTACGGAAGGTAACCCAAAGACAAGAGCTCCAGAGGAGCGAAATGTTGTAATCGACAGGTCGCCTCGGCAACATTCCGCTCCTCCGGAGCTGGCAAACTTTATGGAGCCTCCGGGACTGGCTGAGACTAGTTTTTCCGACAGCCTGCTAGTGCGGTTAGACAATTCCGACAATGGAATCTGATTCAAATCCCCTTTCCCTGCCATCGAGGGCGCTAACGATTGCCGGCTTCGACCCGTCAGGCGGGGCCGGCGTGCTCGCCGACGCCAGAACTTTTGCTGCCTTTGGGTTGCAAGCGTCGGCGGCCATCACGTCAATTACGTTTCAAAATACCGAGCGTGTTTTTGGCGCAGTACATCAGAAGGCGGAGACGGTTCGCGCGCAAGTAATGCCGTTGCTGGAAGACGCCAAGATTGTCTGTTCGAAGACTGGCATGTTGCCCACGCGCGAAGTGGTCCTCGAAGTTGCGCGTCTGTTTCGAGAAACTGATCTCCCCCGACCAGTCGTGGATCCGGTGATACTGTCATCTGCGGGCCAACGGCTAATGGAAGAGGCCGCGCTGGATGCTTTGATTGAGGAGTTGCTGCCTCTGGCTCAACTGCTAACGCCAAACATCCCGGAAGCGGAAACGTTAACTGGAATTACGATCACGTCCGAAGCTGAGATGCGCCGGGCCGCTGCCATTATTCGCAAGCTGGGCGCACGAGCTGTTTTGATCAAAGGGGGACACCTCAAGAAGCAGAAGTCAGAAGTCAGAAGTCAGAAGTCGGAAGGCAGTAGGCAGGAAGGCGGAAGCCCGACCCCGGGGTCCCCGCGCGGGCAGCCCGCGTGGGGTGGGACGGTTAGGGAGGGCTCAAAGGCGGAAGCGCAGGACGGATCCGACGACGCGATTGATGTGCTGGACAATGAAGGAAACGTCACGGTGTTTCGCGAGAAGCGGATCGGCGGCGCGGATCTACACGGCTCCGGCTGCATTTTGTCTGCTGCTATCGCTGCCGGATTGGGGAAGGGAATGACGCTCGAAGATTCTGTTGGCGCGGCGAAGAGCTTTGTATTGGAGGCGATTCGGAATTCAGCGCGCGCCTAAAGGCCTAGCAGGTTGCTGAAAAAGGCGAAATCGGCCACAGAGGCACAGAGTCACGGAGAAAAGACCGATCAGAATTGATCAGAAATGCCAATAAACTTGACCCCTCTTTTTGATTTCATTTTTCTCTGTGTCTCCGTGCCTCTGTGGCTAACTAGTTTTTCAGCAGCCTGCTAGGCCTCTATTGTCACCTTCTCCATCTTCACTTCGGAAACAGGCTTGTCGCCTGGTGCAGTTTGTGTTGTGCCGATGGCATCCACCACATCCAATCCGTCGGTCACGCGTCCGAAGATCGTATAGCTTGGCGGCAACGGGTAATCGGCATGCATGATAAAAAACTGCGAACCGTTTGTGTTTGGACCGGCGTTGGCCATGGCCACAGTGCCCTTCTTGTAGCCTCGTTTATAGAGCGCTGAGGAACTGTCGATCTCGTCGTTGAAGCGCCCGCCCCAGGCCGACTCGCCGCCGCGTCCGGTGCCAGTTGGATCACCGCCCTGAAGCATGAAGCCTTTGATAACGCGATGAAAAATTACGCCGTCGTAGTAGCCACGTTCGGCAAGCGTTATGAAATTCTCGGTCGTCCTGGGTGCATCTGATTCCAAGAGTTCGAACTTAATAGTGCCTTTGTTGGTTTGAATGGCGGCCGTGCGATTTGGCATGTAGTGTCCCCTTCTTAGCTATAGCAACTGATACGTGAAAGTATGTTGAGTGACAAGATACTTGGTTTGAGATTAATTTGTCACTCGCATTGCGATCGCGCATAGTGGGCGGGCTTGCCTTAAACCAAACTCATTTGCACGTTGGCTCTGTTCTCAGGTCCGAAGGACCGTCAGTTAGTAGCCACGTCCGTAAGGGCGTGGTAGAGATCCAATCAGTCGACGAGCGCCGAAGGTGCGCCACCTGTGCCGGCCCGTCGGGCCTCGGTTATCAAGATTAGGGACTGACCCCGCCCTTACCGGACGGGGCTACTGACTAACGGTCCTTCGGACCTAACCCACCTTGTACTGGCAAATGAACAAGCTAACTAGCCTGGGGCGCCGCAAACTAACAGTTTGCGTTACGATTAATGAATCACCGTTGCCGGTGCAAGATGATTGCTCCAACTGCCAGTAAACGATGGCAATTTCGCCGACGCAGATTCTTTCGACACAACCAAACTTCGCGAGAAAGGCCCTAATCAATGAATGTTACGCACCTTGAATGCGCCGCCTGTCATTTGGAACACGAGGCACGGCGGTTGCTCAATCTCTGCCGTGAATGTGGCAAGCCACTGCTGGTGCGCTACGACCTGAAACAGGCCGGACGCACTTTGACAAGAGAATCGTTAGTTGGGAGGCAGCCGGATCTTTGGCGCTATCGCGAGGTGTTGCCGGTCGAAAACGACGCGAACATCGTTTCGCTTGGCGAGGGCTGGACGCCGCTGCTCCGCGCTGAGCGATTGGGGAACCAACTTGGAATCGACAGGCTTTACATCAAAGACGAGTCGCAGAATCCCACGCAAAGCTTCAAAGCTCGCGGCATGTCGGCGGCGGTGTCGATGGCGAAGGAACTTGGCGCGCAGAAGCTCGCGGTGCCGTCCGCTGGAAATGCAGCGGGCGCCCTCGCAGCTTACGCGGCTCGCGCCGGTCTTGAGTGTTTCATCTTCATGCCCACGGACACTCCGCGCGCCAATGTTGTTGAGTGCGAACAGACGGGCGCGCACGTGACGTTGATGGCCGGATTGATAACTGACTGCGGCGCGGAAATCGCGCGGCGAAAGGAAGCGGAAGGATGGTTTGACGTTTCAACTTTGAAAGAACCTTATCGCGTCGAAGGCAAGAAGACACTTGGCTATGAGCTGGCCGAGCAATTCAATTGGGAACTGCCCGACGTCATTTTCTATCCGACCGGCGGCGGCACTGGACTGATTGGCATGTGGAAAGCGTTTGACGAAATGGAGCAGATGGGCTGGATAGGTTCGAAGCGACCGCGCATGGTGACTGTGCAGGCGAGTGGCTGCGCGCCAATTGTGCAAGCGTTTGAAACAGGGAAGCGATTCGCCGACGAGTTTCCTAATGCGGAGACCGTGGCGTCGGGATTGCGAGTTCCTAAGGCGATTGGAGACTTTTTGATTCTGGACGCGATTCGTGCGTCAGGCGGTACGGCGCTGGCCGTGACTGACGAAGAACTGCTTGCCGCAACACGCGAGATCGGCGCTGCCGAAGGAATCTTCTGTGCGCCCGAAGGCGCTGCCTGTTTGCCGGCTCTGCGAAAGTTGCTTGCCGCCGGAGCGGTGAAATCGGACGAACGTGTTGTCCTCTTCAATACTGGCGCGGGCGTGAAATACCTGGAGGCGTTTTCTTAGTTTCGCGAAGTGGATCATATTGATTGGAGGCAATGTCTGGTGAAGTATTTTATTTTCTTAATGATTGCGGTGTTTGTCCTGGCTTCAGCAAGCGCG
>JBGPYG010000071.1:0-11778 GCA_041493085.1 Pyrinomonadaceae bacterium
CTTCGCCGGGCAAGCTGCACTGCCAGGCAGAAGCCCGCGCGTCAGCAAGGGCTTGGTTCTTGTGGCGATGAGGAGCCCTCCCTGACGGTCGGGCTTCTGTCTGGGCTGGAGCCGACGTTCCCGTTCCGCCCATTGGTAGCTTTCGCCAAAATGTCTTATCGTTGTGACCCGCATGGACAATCTCGTAGTCTCCAACATTCGCCAGCGACCCATTCGCACGCTAGTTAGCGTAGCGGGTGTCGCGCTCGGAGTTTGCCTGGTGATGCTTTTCACCGGGCTGGCCCGCGGCATGTCCAACGACCTCCAGCGGCGCGCGTCAAATGTTCGCGCGGAGATTATCTTCACGCGACCAGGGGCGATGCAGCTAACAGCGTCTACTGCCAACCTTAGCACCAGGTACGTCGATAGTCTGAAACAAATCGCAGGCGTTGAAGAAGCGTTGCCTGTCATCAGATACGTGTTTCAGGGCGGACGCGGGTTTGGTTTTGAACAGATCGAAGGGGTGGAGTGGGAACCCTTCGTGCGCGTTAACGAGATTCATCTGGAAGCCGGCAGGCCGCCGCAAGCTTCGGACGAAATCGTGATTGATGAAGTTAAGGCGCGCAACAACAAACTGAAGATCGGCTACACGCTGAAACTCTTTGGCGACAAGCCGTATCGCATCACTGGCATCTACTCACCTGAATCAGGCGCGCGCGTAAAGATGACGCTCGGGGCAATGCAAGAGGCGTTGGAGTCGCCTGGGAAGTGCACTTACATCCTGGTGAAAGTTCGCAATCCAAATGAACAGCTCGAAGTGGCAAAACGAATCGACGCGACCCTACCAGGAAACAAGATTCAATTCACTCGCGACCTGTTTACGAGTCTGGAGAAGACCATTCCTTACCTCGGCGTCTTTTTGCGGATACTGGTGGGACTGGCGGCGGTGGTGAGCGCTCTGGTCGTGATGCTCGCGATGTACACAACGATCACGGAGCGCACACGCGAGATTGGAATTCTAAAAGCGCTGGGCGCATCGCGTCGCTACATCGTCTTCATCATTGAATCAGAGGCGCTGTTGATTAGTGCGGTTGGTTTGGTTGCCGGCTTTGTTTTGTCGTTTGCGATCGGCTACGGCATCCACCAATTCTACGGACTCTATTTTGAGTTTGGCTGGGGTTGGGGATTGACAGCGGCGGCGATCGGGATGCTTGGCGGAGCCTTTGGCGCTTTGTATCCGGCGGTGCGCGCGTCAAACCTCGATGCGGTCAGCGCGCTGGCTTACGAATAATCTTTCTGGCGGGGCAGTAGCCCGACCGTAAGGGAGGGCGTCCCTCGTGCTCCCTAGACGCTCTCCCTCACGGTCGGGCTACTGCCCCTGCCTCAGCAACGTCCTGGGTCTGCTGATCCAAATTTTTCAGCGACAAGCCCCGGCGGACCATCAGTGCCACGCCGATTGCTGTCCAAAACATGTCCCGGGCTTTACGCACGATGGCTAAGGCCGCCCCAATTGCCTGAGTAAAGCCGAGCGCTTTAGCCAGCATGCCCGTTCCGGCTTCATCTACGCCAAGGCGAAAAGGAATAAACTTGAAGACAATATTGATGACGCGGTTTACCGATTCCAAAATGAAAGCGGTAAGCAGGGTAGGCGCGACAATATCGCTTATGAACCAGAGCGTCGTATAAATCTCCAACACACCGGCAAGATGAAACGACATCTCTAAAGCCAGGATGGTCAGCAAGCGGTTGCTGTTCCTCTCGTAGAACCCATAGATGCGATCTTCGAGCGAGCGGGCGCGGGGTATCGTTTTTTCCATCCATGTTTGCCCGAGACCGCGGCCGTGCAGAATCGACATCGAGCCACTCAGAAACTTCCACTGCTTGCGAATGATGAGATAGCCCAGCGGCACAATCAAGATTGTGACGGCCAGCGTGCCGAAGCTCGCGTAACGGAGGGCGGGCTTGAGCGGAAAAGCGAGCAGCAGCGTCACCGTTCCTGAAAAAATAAAAATCGCTACCGAGAGACTATAAAAAATATTTTCCAACGCGAGCGCCGAAAGGCTCGCCAGCAGCGGCACGCGATTGGTAACAAAGGCGGCCTTTGAAGGCTCGGACACAGCCACGCTTGCAAGGGGAACGATGTTCCCCAGTGCGTCGCCCATCACTCTGGCAACAAAAGCGTCGCGAAAGCGCAGATTGTAGGGAGACTCAAAGCAACGGGTCCACGCAAGAGAACGGGCTATTTGTCGAAGGGCAGAAATTCCCAGGATCAGCAGAAATCCGAAGCCCAGTCGCTTGATGCCGTCGATGATCTGCGAGACGCCGGCTTTTCTTACGAAGTAAGCAAAGAGCAACAGGCCCAAAAGCGCAAAGAGAACTCCGAAGCGCGCCAGCTTTCTGTTTCTAGCCTGGTTTGTTTTGACAGGACCTGCAGTTGACTGGTCGCCTGGGGTCTGGCCGGTGGTTGCCGACTTTGGCCGGGGTTCTTTTTCCAAACTGGTTAAGTCCTCTGCTTTGCGGTCGAAAGGAATAAAAGCAAGGTATCACACGGTCAAACGATTCCAGCAATCGTCATACCTGAATTGTCCTGGCGTTTCTGGGATACTGGGTTTGAGGCCTTCTTGATCTCCACAGCCGCCCATCTTGAAGCTTCCGTTTGAGAAACCCAGTCAGGAAACCCAAACTATCCGCTGGTGTTTTGCGTCTAAAACTGGGCATGGAAAAGGGCAACAAATGTAAAAAGTATTGGATGCATGAGAGAATCACATGTACAATCTTTGTTGCCCTCAAGACGCTTGGCATGCGTCGCCTCGCCACGCGAGTTTTGTTAACGCCTGCTAATCGACCTCCTCTTTGCCTCTATAAACGGAGTCCATACCTTTTGTCCCAATTCGGCCTCGTAGGAATGTGCGTATTCCTGCGACCGAAAACCTCAAGGAAGGATTCGAATGAAGCTCACAACAATTCTCTGTGTAGTGTTCCTTGCCTCGCCCTGGCTGACGGTGGCGCGGGGCAAGACCGCGCCCGCTGGCTCGTTGCGAGCTTACGCTGCTCGTAATCACTCGCGTTCGACCAACGCCGAAAATGTTTTCAACCTCACCGCCTTCGGCGCAGTTGGTGATGGTGTGGCGGACGACGGTCCCGCGCTGCAAAACGCCCTGAACGCAATGGCCGAATCCGGTGGCGGCACACTGTTCGTGCCGGCCGGTCGGTACGCCATACTCACTCCCGTCCAAAAAGATTTCACTGGAGTGGCTTCTGATATCTCGATCCTGGGCGTGGAGTCGTTGACGCCCGTCCCCCCTCCAAATTCAAGCGGGCAAGAGTTGACTCGTGGACTCGACCTGTTGTCTGAGTTTGCTCCACGTACCGGAGAGCATGGCATTTCTATCAACATTACTGGACTGCAAAGCTTCCTGATCAAAGACATCACCTTCATTGGCACACCCGGAGTTGAGACTGACGCGCTAATCACGCTAGCTCTTAACAACGTCCGGGAAGCGACAATCAGGCATTGTGAGTTCTACGGCTTGAGCAGCATCAGCGAGGGCGGCGCCATTGTTCAGAGCGTCCGTAGTGGCCTGAACATCGAACAGAGTGTGTTTTTGGGCAGCACAGGCAACAGCGGCGTTTACGTCCCGGTCGTACAGAATATCGAATGGAAGAGTATTACCATTGCGGGCACCGTTTTCGTTGACTATGGCCAGCGTGCGGAGTTGTACGGGAAACTCGGTATGGCGTCACCTTTCTCCTGGATCAACATCGGCAACGCTGCCGCTCCGGAGAGCGACTCGCCGCGCCGGGAAGTAGTTGTCAGGAATGTGTTCCTTGACGAGGGTGCCCTCAGTGGAATCGCGAGCCTTCCCGATCGCTACCTGCCGCCGAGTGCCCCAATTGATTTGCTCTATGTCACCGGACTGTATATGAACGTCTCGAACCTCGGTACTTCGGGCAATTATCTTTATGGTCCTGAGCACGTGCTTATCGAGAACTCCCATTACGGATGGAGCCACAACGCCGACGCCGCAATTTACCTCCTCAGTGTCGGCAACGCGATCCTTGATCAAGTGGAGTGTGGGGCAAGTGCTGACCGGATTCGCGCCGACTCCGCCACGGGAAATCTCACAGTGATCGACTCGGTCTATAACCATCTCGATTCTCTGGCGCAGACCACCAGGGTCATCACTACCAATGCGCCTGACGAGGACCCGGTTCAATACGTGCGCCAGAAATTCAGTGCGACGCTTGGCCGCGACCCTGATCCGGCAGCCCACGTCTACTGGTCAGATCGGCTGCTTCAGTGTGGCGAAGGTGCGCAGTGCATTGCTGACCAGCGCGCGGCGCTCACCGCTTACCTGAGCACTGAGCCGTCACCTGATTTCTCTATCTCCGGACAGGTGACAGACGAAAGCGGTGCAGGCTTGCCGGGAGTCGTCGTGACGCTGGGTGGTACTCAATCGGTGACGACTCAAACCGGCGCCGACGGCCGATACCTGTTCACCGGCCTGCCGACGAGCGGCGTCTATGCTGTCATTCCCTCCCGGAGGCACTACACACTTAGCCCAGTCAGTTACGAGATAGTTACCCCGGCGACCGACCAGATATTCAACTCCACCGCGCTATTCAACCACCATGCCATCGGAGGCCGGGTGGCGGACGGGGCAGGCAACGCACTGGCTGACGTCACCGTCACTCTTTCGGGTTCGCTGAGCATGACAGCGACGACCGGTGCGGACGGCGAATACTTGTTTGAAGACCTCCCGGCGGGCGGCAATTACACGGTGACGCCGGGGAAGACAAGTTACGCATTTTCCCCGGCGAACCGGACTCTCAACGATCTCGACGCCGACCAGAGCCAGAATTTCGCCGGCACCTTTGTTACGTATACCATTGCCGGAATTTTAGTAGGTGTAAACAACAACCCAATACTCGGCGCTACCGTCACCCTCTCCGGCTCACAGAACCGGACGACGACCAGCGACAGCAGTGGCGGCTTCTCTTTCACCGGCATCCCCTCGGAGGGCAACTACACCGTCACACCGACGCTGATCAGCTACTCGTTTAGCCCATTGTGGAGAACTTACAATTCCCTCGCCGCGAACCAGTATGACGCCTACGTGGGCAGCCAGCCGGCCAGCAATCCGATCGATGACGCGCAGTTCTTTGTTCGGCAGCATTACCGCGACTTCCTCAATCGCGAACCCGATGCCGACGGTCTCGCCTTCTGGTCAAACCAGATTACAAGTTGCGGGACCGACGCAGCCTGCCTTGCCGATCGTCGCATGAACGTTTCCGCGGCCTTCTTTCTTTCGATCGAATTCCAGCAGACAGGTTTTCTGGTCTATCGCCTCTATCAGGCCTCGTATGCACAGCCCCCACAACACGTGGATGAGTTTTTGCTGGATACGCGCACGATTGGAGAAGGAGTAGTCGTCAACGCTCCCGGCTGGCAAGAGTTGCTCGAAACGAATAAGGCCGAGTTCATTGAAAGCTTCGTGCTGCGTTCGCAGTTTATCGAAGCGTACCCGCTCAGTCTGACGCCGGCAGAGTTTGTTAACCTGCTCAATGCAAAAACGGGCGGCAGGCTTTCGTCAGACGATGTCGCGGCGGCGGTCGCAGAGTTTCAGGGAGCGGCCACTGCCGACTCGGTCGCGGCGCGCGCTCGGGCACTGCGGCGCATAGCTGAGAATGAAACGTTCTCTCAACGCGAACTGAATCCTGCCTTTGTGTTGATGCAATACTTTGGCTACTTGCAACGGAATCCCAGCGACCTGCCCGACACCAACCTTGACGGTTACAACTTCTGGCTGCACAAGCTTGATGAGTTTGGTGGCGACTTCCGCCACGCAGAGATGGTCAAGTCGTTCCTGGTTTCGGCTGAGTACCGCGCGCGCTTTGGCACACCATAAGCTCTCGTCAGAACCGGAAGCGTTAGCGACCGGGTAGATAAAGTTTCGGGTTCCGAGTTTCGAGTTCCGGGTTTCGAGTTTCGATTTAAACGTCGTAATGCATCGACCTCCCCGAAGAGGAAACTCGAAACTCGAAACCCGAAACTCGAAACTTTATCCGTCCCCCAGCTTTTGCCTTTTTACTTTTGCGTTGATTATGATGCATGCGTTCAATCTAAACAGTTCGCGACGGGTCAGGCCGGGGTCCCCAGCCGGGCGGCCCGGCTGGGGTGGTGGAGAAGATGAGTCAATCTCAAACAGCCATTGAAGAACTTGCCGGTCGACCGTTGACCACCCTTTCCGAAGACGAGCAAATGTTTCGTTCGAGCGTGCGGGAGTTTGCCGAAGGTGAACTGCGGCCGCGCGTCGAGGAGATGGACGAAAAGAGCAAACTCGATCCGGCGCTTATCAAGCAGTGTTTCGATCTTGGCTTGATGGGCATAGAAACGCCGGAAGAGTTTGGTGGCGCCGGTTCATCTTTCTTCACCGCGATTCTGGCAGTTGAGGAACTCTCGCGCGTTGACGCTTCTGTTGGTGTGTTTGTCGACGTGCAAAATACGCTGGTCAACAATGCCTTCATGCGCTGGGGAAATCAGGAACAGAAAACTAAATACCTGCCGCAGTTGGCAAGTGAAAAGGTTGGGGCCTACGCGCTGAGTGAAGCAGGTTCCGGATCGGATGCGTTCGCGATGCAAACTCGCGCCGTCGATAAAGGCGATCACTACTTGCTGAACGGCCAAAAGCTCTGGATCACAAACGGGAACGAAGCTGAGATATTTGTGTTGTTCGCCAATGCCAATCCCGAGGCCGGCTATCGGGGCATAACCACATTCGTAGTTGAAAAGAATTTTGAAGGTTTCTCGGTGGGCAAGAAAGAAAACAAGCTGGGCATTCGCGCGTCTTCGACCACGGAATTGATTTTGGTTGACTGCAAAGTTCCCAAAGAGAACGTGCTGGGCGAGGTCGGCAAAGGCTACAAGACTTCTATTGAGACATTGAACGAGGGCCGGATCGGTATCGGCGCCCAGATGATTGGCATCGCGCGCGGCGCGCTCGACGCAGCTATCGCCTACACCGGCGAGCGCCAGCAGTTTGGCAAACCGATCAGAGAGTTTCAGGGCGTGCAGTTTCAACTTGCCGAGATGGCTACGGAGCTCGAAGCCGCCCGCCTAATGGTCTACAACGCAGCGCGCATGAAAGATGCGGGCATGAACTTTGTGAAGGAAGCGGCGATGGCCAAACTCTATTCTTCCCGCGCTGCCGAGCGAATTAGTTCGCTGGCCATCGAGCTTTATGGCGGCTATGGTTACGTCAAAGATTATCCGGTGGAAAAATTCTGGCGCGATTCGAAGATTGGCGCGATCTACGAAGGAACGTCAAACATGCAGTTGCAGACGATCGCGAAACTGCTTATTGGAGGTAAGCAGTGAGCGGTAAGCAGTTCGTTTCTGCTGCTCACTGCTCACCGCTTACTGCTCACTGTAGGCCATGGCCACCTCTAGAATCGACATCTTCAAGCAAATGCTGGTGAGCGATCCAGGCAACAGTAGTATTCTGTTTGGGCTGGCGAAAGAGTATGAGAAGACAGGGCACACCGAGGAGATGATCGAAACCCTGGAGCGTTATCTCGCGATTGCGGACGACGAAGGCAATGCCTTCGGGATGTTGGCGCGAGCCTATGAGCAGGCGGCGCAACGCGACAAAGCTAAGGAAACTTATCAGCGGGGTATTGACGCGGCCACGGCGCACGGTCACCCGTCAATGGCGGAAGAATATCGAACGACACTGGAAGAGTCCTGAAGTGGGACAGGCATTCCTGCCTGTCTTGCTTGATAAAGTGACACGCAAGAATGCCTGTCCTACCTGGGCTCGGGTTCATCAGGCAATAATATGGGCGAGACCAAAGTTCTAAAACTTGTACCGAAGACCAAGGCCAAAGTCGCTGAAGCCCCCGTTTCTCCGGATGCCGCCCTGGCGCATCTGCCAGCGCCCTCAATCGGAGTCAGCCCTCCTTTACCTTCAGTACCTCCGGCTGCGCTCCAACCAGCGACCAAGGCAGCGCCCGCTCCTGAGCGAAGCGGTCAACGCGATAAGAGCGAGCGCCGCGACCGCCCGCGCCTCTCGCGCGAACAGATGCTGACGATGTATCGGACGATGTATCTCTCTCGCCGGCTCGACGACAAAGAAATCCAGCTCAAGAATCAGAACAAAATTTTCTTTCAGATCAGCGGCGCGGGACACGAGGCCATACTCGTCGCCGCGGGCATGGTTTTGAAACCTGGCTATGATTGGTTTTATCCCTACTATCGCGATCGCGCCCTTTGTCTCCAGCTCGGCATGACGCCACTCGAGCAGCTACTTTCCGCAGTGGGCGCCGCAGCGGATCCAAACTCCCACGGCCGCCAGATGCCTTCGCATTGGGGTCATAAGAAACTCAACATCGTGTCGCAGTCGTCGCCAACCGGCACTCAACTATTGCAGGCAGTCGGCTGCGCTGAAGCCGGGTATCGGTTTAAGTTGATCAAAGAGCTGCGGAAGCGCGCGTCAAACTTTCAGAAAGACGAAGTTGTCTACGTTTCGCTCGGTGACGGCACAACCAGCGAAGGCGAATTTTGGGAGGCACTCAACACTGCCTGCAATTTGAAACTGCCGGTGCTCTTCCTGCTGGAAGATAACGGTTACGCGATCAGCGTGCCGGTCGAGGTGCAAACCGTCGGCGGTGATGTTTCGCGGCTAATCAAAAATTTTCCCAATCTCTACCTGCAACGCTGCGATGGCACTAACGCGCTCGAGTCGCTGGCCGTGATGAACCGTGCCGTTCAATATTGCCGCGAAGGCAAAGGCCCCGCCTTTGTTCACGCGAAAGTTATCCGTCCCTACTCGCATTCGCTCTCCGATGACGAGCGGCTCTATCGTCCCGACGAAGAGCGTGCGGCCGATGCTGAGCGCGATCCGGTTGTGTGCTTTGGCGCGGTTTTGATCGACGAAGCTGTGATTGATCAGGGAGGACTTCAGAAGCTAAAGGGCGAGGTCGACGCGTCGGTGAATGAAGCTACGGACCAGGCCCTCGCCAGTCCCCAGCCGGATCCGGAAACGGTGAAACTCTTCGTCTACTCGCCTGACGTCGATCCGACCGCGAAAGAGTTTGACACTGAGGGAGGCGCGCAACTCTCGGGCAACGCGGGCACGATGGTTGACCTAATCAATCGTTGTCTGCAGACGGAGATGGCTCGCGATGCGCGCGTCATAGTGTTTGGCGAAGACGTCGCGGATTGTTCGCGCGAGGAATTTCTCGACAAAGTGAAAGGCAAAGGCGGGGTCTTCAAGGTCACCGCGAATCTGCAACGCAAGTTTGGCAGCGCGCGTGTCTTTAATTCACCTCTGGCTGAAGCCAACATTGTCGGTCGCGCCATCGGCATGGCCACGCGCGGACTGAAGCCCGTAGTAGAGATTCAGTTCTTCGATTACATCTGGCCCGCGATGCACCAGATTCGCAACGAGCTGGCGGTTATGCGCTGGCGTTCCGGCGGCGATTGGAAAGCGCCGGTCGTGATGCGCGTGCCGGTCGGCGGCTACCTGAAAGGCGGCGCCATCTACCATTCGCAGTCTGGCGTTTCCACCTTCACGCAGATTCCCGGCCTGCGAGTTATTTATCCCTCAAACGCACTCGACGCGAATGGTTTGTTGCGCACTGCAATTCGCTGCGACGACCCGGTGTTGTTTCTCGAGCACAAACATCTTTACCGCCAGACCTACAACAAGTCGCAGTATCCGCCCGACGATTTCATGATTCCCTTCGGCAAAGCTAAAACCGTTCGCGCAGGAAACGATCTTTCGATCATCACTTACGGCGCGCTAGTGCAACGTTCGTTAGTTGCCGCCAAGCAAGCTGAACAGCAGGGGATCAGCGTGGAGATTATCGATCTGCGCAGCCTGCAACCCTACGACTGGAACGCAATCGTGGCGACAGTAAAGAAGACAAACAAAGTAATTGTCGCTCATGAAGACACGCTCTCGTTTGGTTACGGCGCCGAGATCGCCGCGCGCATCTCCGATGAACTCTTCGAATACCTCGACGCGCCGGTGCGCCGCGTGGCTGCCATGGACACCTTCGTCGCTTACGCCCCGCAACTCGAAGACGTAATCCTTCCGCAAGTGGCTGATGTGGCGAAAGCGATTGCCGCGTTGAAGAGCTATTGACCGCTCCGGGCTGACTGCGCAGGACATTTGCAGGTACACCACTTTTCACCCCAGAGGGGTGAGATGTTTATAGACCCTTCAACTCTCAGAACTCTTAAGCTCCGTCAGGAGCGGAATGTAGATATCCTGGTTCAGGATCTAAAAGCGCATAAATCGTTCTCCGCGTTTCGCTCCTAAAGGAGCTCCGGCGAAGTTAGGTTGACGCGTTCTATAAACATCTCGCTCCTACGGAGCCAAAACCCGCCGCCGCTCCAACAGCCCGTGTTTTGAGAGTCTTCACACAGTCAAGCGTATCGCTCGTATTTACGGACAAGCAATAAGCAAGTCAAGGAGGCCAGTAAAATCATGCTCCCGGATCAAGAAAGCTTTCTCATCAGATCAGTTTTCGGCACTGCACTAATGGCTACGGCCCAGCGCGGCAAGCTCTATCGGGATGGTTCCACCCAGGCAGCACGCGATGCGTTTCGCGAGGCGTTGCGCAAGCGGTGCAGTACAAGAACGAAGTTTCCCCCGACCAGCTTCTCACAAAGACGCGCTTAAGTGTGGGCGATTCCGAATTGGCTCAGCGCAGAAAGCTTTAAATGTCTATCTCAAATTCATGTGGTGCCTGGGGCGTATCAAGCGCCCGCCACATTGCCCTTTTGATTCCAGGGTTCTATAGCAGAAGAAGACCTGCCTGAGGCCCTGGCTTACGCTGCGTGGCGTGTTGAGGAAGTCGAGCTGCCGCTAGTGACGGGATGAAGATTCTCATTGATATGAATCTTTCACCTGAGTGGGTGGTTATCTTTTCAGTAAGCAACGCAGGCGCTCTGACATCGGACACACGCGAAAAGCCATACACCGGTGTATGGTTGTGTGTGGCGATTTCATCTCTTTTTCTCACAACAATCGCCAAAAGCACTTAGAGGCGAAAGAATGCCCCCAGCCGAACTGGCATAATGCTTGGCCCTTCTATTGCTGAACTATTGCTGAACAAGCCTGTAATTCCCCCACGCAGACCTTAATCGCGATTAAATAAAGAAGGAGCAGTCAAACTTATGAGTAAACGCATGACAATTCTGGCGGCGGCGTTGCTGATTATTTCATCAGCCGCATTCGTAGCCGCACAAACGACAACGACGACAGTCACACAAACTCCAACCAAAGTTACCAAGACAGTTCAAAACCCTGACGGCACTTACACTGTGATCGAGTATCCGGTAGGCAAAGAAGTAAAGCTCACCTTAACTCCAGTCTCTCTAACAAAATCGAAAGCCGTCGGGACGATTTTGCGCGATGACAGCGGCACGACCGTCATTCTGAATCTAACGGATGTGCCCGCGGACGTTTCCGCGATCAACGTCTATGCCGTGGACGACGCTGGAGTGGTTACCTTGCTGGGGCCGGTGGTGCTCGCGAAGGGATCGGGACAATTCACCGCCGTCACTCCGCTTAGTAAGTTCATGCTGATCGCGGCGCCAGACGAGAGCCTGACGGCCTACGATCCGAACGCAAAGATTTATTTCCGCAGCGCGGTGCCCGAAGGCTTCGCGGTAATTCCGCACACGACTGCCGCGGCTGCCGTTACAACCCCGACGATAGTTACTACTACCCCGGCGACTGTTACTACCCCAACGACAGTTACTACAACCCCGGCTACAGTTACTACCCC
>JBGPYG010000354.1:0-4428 GCA_041493085.1 Pyrinomonadaceae bacterium
GCAAGCCACCCTTCCCAACCATGAGATTTCTTATCTTGAATCACTCTCTGTGTCTCTGTGCCTCTGTGGCCGAATTTCTTAAGCGAGTTTCAATGAACGCAGATACTCTTTAAACTCAGGCGCCAGTTCCTCATGTTTGAGCGCAAACTCGACCGTCGCAATCAGGAAACCTAATTTGTCGCCGGCATCGTAACGCGTTCCTTTAAAGCGCACGGCATAGAATGGCCGCTTCTTCAGAAGTGAACGCATGGCGTCAGTAATTTGAATCTCTCCGATCGCGCCAGGGCTGGTTTTTTCAAGCTCGTCGAAGATGTCAGGCGTCAGCACATAGCGTCCGATGATTGCCAGATCCGACGGCGCTTCAGCAAACGCAGGCTTCTCCACCATGTCCTTGATCTTGTAGACCCCTTCTTCCACTTCCTCGCCATCGATTACGCCAAAACGCGAGATCGCTTCGCTGTCTACTTGAAAAACGGCGACCACGGGAGCGTCATACTTCTCATAAACATCTAACAACTGTCGCAGTGCCGGTGTTTCGGAATCGATGATATCGTCGCTCAACATAACAGCGAACGGCTCATCGCCCACCAGGTCGCGCGCTTGCAGCACTGCATGACCGAGACCGAGCGCTTCACGTTGGCGAACATAACTCACGCGCGCCATCTTGGAAATCGCGCGCATCGCTTTCAGCTCTTCCTGTTTCCCGCGTTCTTCTAAGAGTGTTTCGAGTTCAAACGAAACGTCGAAGTGATCCTCGATCGCAGCTTTCCCGCGCCCGGTCACGATAATGATGGATTCAATCCCCGAAGCGACCGCTTCCTCGACCACGTATTGAATCAAAGGTTTGTCGACCAACGGCAACATCTCTTTGGGAGACGCTTTGGTAGCAGGCAGAAAACGAGTGCCCAAACCAGCGGCAGGAAAAACTGCTTTACGGACTTTTTGCGGCATTAGCGGAACTTCGGATTTCGAATTGCGAATTACTCAAACATCGGCCTGTGCATCTGCAGCTAGCTGGTGTTTGTGTATGATTGACGGTACATTCTGTTTTCAAAACGGTCGTCTCTCTTACCACATTTTACAGGATTAGAACAAATGCTTGATCTGTGAGCAGTATCAGATTCCTGAACAAAATAACATCAAGCGTCTTCCAACTCGATACAGCTTTCGTTCTTGTTGTTTAATTTTAGAGAAAACATTTGCGATGTAGGCTGTTTCTGAGTTAAATAGCGACCAGTTCGCCGCAACTGCTTCTGCTTGATTCAGCCGTAACGGCCTAACAGCCCTGCCCGGACTTTTTGAGAAAGCTGCTTACCGTGACACAAATCACCTTCGCCGAAGAACTCCAGGGACGGCAACATAACGAGAGCAGTTATAACCAGCCGTTGATAGCTGTAGGGCGCAACCCAGCGACGTGTCAGATTGTTTTTGATCAGAAACAATGGCCGACGGTTTCTCGGCAGCACGCTGAATTTCGGTTACAGAATGGCCGCTGGGTTGTGTCAGACAGCGGTTCCACCTACGGCACACTTCTCGACGGGCAACTGCTCAAAGAACCTACGGCGCTACGCGTGCATTCGCGGGTGCAATTTGGATCTGGTGGACCCGTTCTCGTGGTTATCAGCCTCGGACACGAAACGCCGGCAACGGAAACGCTCGTGGACTTGCCCCGTCAAGCATCTCCGTCTTTGTCTACACCGAGTCTTCAGTCAGAAGCACAGCAGCGGCCCGCTGGAGCACCCCAACGCAAGTCGGCCGAGCCTGTCTTTGTCGAGCTGTCGGGTGCAGGAACCGGGCGCCTGCAGAGGATCGAACTCAAAGAAGTTACTCGCTTCGGCCGCGATTCTGGAGTAGAGGGGGCAATCGATGCTGCCGCAGCTATTGTTTCGCGCCGCCATGCAGAAATTCGGCGGCAGGACGGAAAGTACATACTGGTTGATCTTGGAAGCTTTAACGGAACGGTGCTTAATGGCCGGCGCATTGCCGCGCCCGAGGTGCTTCATCATAACGACAGTGTCGAACTGGGTCTCGGAGGTCCGACAATCCGTTTTGTTGATCCAGCCGATCCGGCACCACGGCCAGCGCAGCAACCTGCTCACGTTGATATCGCGGCCGCGCAATTGGTACCAGGAGTTGGTCCATCTTCGAGAAACATGGGAACCATGCTGCTTGGTTCAGAGAGTCCACTTCAGATCAGCCATGCCGGCGTTAACGATCAACCGAAGGTCTTTATTGAACGAGCGTTTGGCAACACGGGACAACTCACCATTGGCCGCGGCGAGGAATGCGACATTCGGCTCGATGGTCTCCTGATATCCAACCGGCACGCTTCTGTTTTAAATACAACTGCGGGCGTGGCGATCGAGGATCTCAATTCATCAAACGGCACTTACATCAATGGTGAACGCATCACCGGTCGTAAATCGATCCAGCCGGAAGATGTCCTGCAAATCGGCCCTTTTCTTCTAAGAGTTCACCCCCAAAGGGGCGTCGCGGTCTTTGACACCCGGGCCAAGACGCGCATTGATGTTTTCCAGGTTACGAAGGAAGTACCAAACCGTTCAGGGCCTGGAAAGGTCAGGCTGTTAGACGAAGTTTGTCTGAGCATTCAGCCGAACGAGTTTGTCGGGATGCTGGGCCCGTCGGGTGCCGGCAAGTCGACGCTGATGGACGCGCTCAACGGGATGCGCCCGGCCTCTAGTGGCCAGGTTCTGGTAAACAATCTAGATCTCTATCATCACCTTGAGTCGCTTAAGCAGTCGATCGGCTATGTGCCGCAAGACGATATCATTCACCGCGAATTGACGGTCTATAGCACGCTTTATTATGTGGCGCGCTTGCGATTGTCACGTGATATCTCGACTAAGGAAATCAATCAGATCGTAAGTGAAGTGATGGACGTTACCGGACTCTCTGAACGGCGCGACGTCCCTATCTCCCAGCTTTCAGGCGGGCAGCGCAAGCGCGTCTCGATCGCGGTCGAGCTCATTACCAAACCGTCGGTCATCTTCCTCGACGAGCCGACTTCGGGTCTTGATCCGGCCACCGAAGAGAAGGTAATGAAGCTTTTCCGCCAGATAGCCGAATCGGGCAGAACAGTAATTCTGACTACCCACGCTATGGAAAACGTCAAGCTCTTTGACAAGGTCGTTCTGCTGATGCGGGGCAAACTGGTCTTTTACGGTAAGCCGTATGAGGCCCTTGCCCATGTGGGGGCCGAAAGCTTTAAAGACCTCTACGACAAACTGGAAGCGCCGATCAGTGAGCGCCTCGCAAAAACGGACGGGCACATACCCAGAGAGCAGGCTGCTGAAGAGGTGGCAGAGGAATGGAAACGCCGGTTCATGAGGACTGAGCAATATAAAAGGAACGTCTCAGATCCGCTAACTGAGGTCTCTAGTATTCCGCGCCAGGCGGCGCCGGCGAAGCGGCGAACAACGTTTGGCGATTCGCTCCGACAATGGGCAACGCTCTCGCGCCGCTATCTGGGAGTATTGGCCCGTGACAAGTTTAACCTGCTCATTCTTTTTGCTCAGGCCCCAATTATCGCGCTACTTACTTATCTCGTTGTTGGCTCCAACGCGCAGCGGGATTTCCCCTACTTCATCCTGGCGCTGGTTGCCCTTTGGTTTGGCACGTCGGTCGCTTCCAGAGAAGTCATTCGCGAACGGGCTGTTTATAACCGGGAGCGCATGGTCAATTTGCGGCTATTGCCTTACGTAGGTTCGAAACTTTTTGTGCTGATGATGATCGTAAGCTTCCAGTGTATTCTCCTCTTCGGCACCTTGAAACTGCTTGACGTTACGACTCTGATGGATTTGCCCGGCAAACTTGGCGGCGTTCCCCAACTGCTCGTCATGATTCTGACTGGTATGGTCGGCGTTGCACTAGGTCTGTTTATCTCAGCAGTAGTAAAAACTTCCGAAATGGCGACGAGTCTGGTGCCGCTCATTTTGATACCGCAGATTCTCTTTTCTGGTCTTGTGGGCGTTCCGGTTGGATTCGCCAAAGTGGTCGGTGTCGTGATGCCGGCAACCTGGTCATTTGATGAAATGAAACGTTTGTCTGGTCTCGATGTTCTGCGCGGTAAGGACGAGAATGCCCAGCCTGCCGTAAAGAACGAAGGGCGCGGGCTCTACAAGCAGATTGAATATGAGAACGATGCAAACATTGTGGATGCCAAGGAGAGAATCAACAAATACAAGTCCGACGCCGAGAAAAACTCAAAGGACTTCGAAAAGGCGATGGACCAATACCAGAAAGATCTTCTGAACAGAGGCTCTCCTTCGAAACCCACACCGCCCAAGCCAGGGCCGGCTCCGGAAATAGCTAAGGCAACCCGGATCCCCGACAATCTGAGCAATTTTGTCGATTTCTTGCATCCATGGGGCGGACATTTGACCAATCTCGGAGTGCTCTTGGCGATGC
>JBGPYG010000137.1:0-8576 GCA_041493085.1 Pyrinomonadaceae bacterium
CTTAGTCAGCACGGCCACCGTCCCCAGCGCCCCGCCAATAGCCAGGCTCCCCACGTCGCCCATGAAGACTTCTGCTGGTGGCGCGTTGTACCAAAGGAACCCGAGACTCGCGCCCGCCATCGCGCCGCAGAAGACGGTCAACTCGGCTGCTTCCGGCCGGTGCGTTAGTTCCAGGTACTTCGCCCACCTCGCATCACTGCTCAGATAAGTCAATGCCGTCAGCGCCGTCATCGCGATGAAGGTCACGCTAATCGCCAGTCCATCTAAACCGTCCGTAAGGTTCACCGCGTTGGAGAACCCCAGTAAGACGATGATGATGAAGAACAAATACAGAATTGGACCAATGAAACTGATGCCATTAGGAACCGCCGTGGCTTTAATAAAAGGAATACTCACGTTCCACGAATAATCGCTCGCGAAGTATTTCGTTAGGATAAATAGGACTACCCAAACCCCGACTGCAACCAACAACTGCGCCAACAGCTTCTGTTTCCCCGTCAGCCCCAGGCTCCGTTGCCTGGCCATTTTGTAATAGTCATCCGCGAAACCGATCGCTCCGAACGCCATCGTGGCTATTACTACCGTCCAAACGTACACGCTCGAAAGCTTGGCCCACAGCAAAGTTGAAATTACGACGGAGCCCACTATCAGGACGCCGCCCATTGTCGGCGTTCCGCGTTTGGCCATGTGCGCCTGCGGGCCTTCTTCGCGAATTTGCTGCCCGATGTTCCATGTTCTCAATGCTGTGATCAGTTTGCCGCCAAACAACAGCGAGAGCAGCATCGCCGTAATCGAGGCGTAGGCCGTGCGAAACGTGACGTACTGAAAAACGTTCAGCGCCTTGATTAGAAACCAATCCTTCTCCTTGAAATGGTTAAAGAGCAGTTCGTATAGGACGTAATAAATCATTCTCTATTGTCGTCTCTCAGCGTCCGAATCATAAAACCATAACCAGACTAGGACTACGAACCGGGCAGCGCAAACTAACCGGGGTCCCCGCGCGGGCAGACCGCGTGGGGTGGTCGCAGTTTGCTTTACTCGTCCGACCCTACCAACGGGAAACGCTCGCGAACGGCGCCAACTATTTTTTCGGTGGCGACGCCCCGCGAGCCCTTTACTAAAACCAGGTCGCCTCCCCTGATTTCCTCAACAAGCGCGCCAGCCGCGTCTTCAGAATTCTCGAAAAAGCGAGTCTCAGTTAACCCGACTTCCTTCGCGCCCTCAACGATTTCTGCCGCCAAACCTCGGACGCCCCAAACGACGTCCACGTCCGCGCGGCCAATCTCGCGCCCAGCTTCGCGGTGAAGTGCAGCCTCGTCGGGTCCCAGTTCCAACATCTCACCGGCGATCACGATGCGCCGACGCGAGCTGCCCCGGTCCTCTGTGATCATGCGCACCATGTTTAGCAGGGAACGCGGATTCGAATTGTACGAATCGTCGACCACTCGAAAGCCTGCCGCAAAATCAAGCACCTCCCCACGCATGCGTGGAGGTTTGGCGGTATTCAAAGCCTCGGCAATTTGCTCGGGCTTGATTTCAAAACAGGTTGCCACTGCTGCCGCCGCAAGTGCATTCATCAAATTGTGGCGCCCGCTCATATTCAGCATCGCCGGCGCTTCACCCAACGGGGTTTGCAAACGAAACCTGATCAAACCGAGGCTGCCGGTATCGATCTCTTTTGCGGCGACGTCCGCGAGGCGCTCGATGCCAAATGTCATCGTGCGACCTTCATGCTTGTCGCGCATCTTGATTACCCACTCGTCATCTGCATTTAGAACAGCGGTGCCGTCCGGCTTGAGGCCTTCAATTAGTTCCGCCTTCGCCGCCGCAATGTTTTCTATGCTTCCCAAATACTCCAGGTGCACGGGTGCAATCATCAACTCCACTGCGATATCCGGCGGTGTAATTTTGCAGAGCCGCTGAATTTCATGCGTGGGCGACGACATTCCCATTTCAAGCACTGCGACATCAAACTGCTCGGGCGATCTACCCTCGCTCACCATTCGCAAAACTGACAGTGGCAAGCCCAGGCCGTTGTTGTAGTTTCGCTCACTCTTCAACACGCGCTGACCATTCGCACTTAGAATGTGGGCGGTCAATTCCTTGGCGGTGGTTTTCCCGGCGCTTCCCGTAATGCCAACGACGCGTTTGCCCCAGCGCTCGTAAACGCGATGCGCCAGCGTTTGTAATGCGGCGATAGCATCGTCAACCAGAAGCAGACGATCGCTCAAAACCTTGAGGCTCTGATCGCCACTAACTCGATCCGCGCGCGCAACAGCGGCAATTGCTCCCCTGCCGAATGCACCTTCTATATATTGATGCCCGTCAGCGAAATTTCCGTTAAAGCCGGCGCGGGCGTAGTCCTCTTGCGATAGCGCGAAGAAAAGTTCGCCCGCCTTAACCGACCTTGAGTCGATGGAAAAGTCTGTAATTTCCTTGTCAAACAACTCGGCGCTTACGTCATCAGCGCTGGCGCCCATCAAAAGCGATGCTTCGCGAACGTTCACGTTATGCCAACCTCTTGCTCCCCGACTGCTAGCAATGTTTCGCTATCCCGCGGCTCTGCAAACGCAGGAGAATAATTCACACTAACTGCGGATGCCGGCATCGCGGAATGGTCCTGAAACTCCGACACGAATGGAGTGGTCTCCGAAAACAGTTCCTCGGAGTCGTTGTTAACCAGTGGCTTGTGCGTCGTCCGGTTAACGCGCAAGCGTTTCCTGCACGCCGTCACTCTGCTTTTCAAGCCATTTCCACAGATTTCGCTACTAAGCATTCGATGGGGGATCATTTGCTTGCTCCGTGAAGATGTTTCGGTTTCTTCTCGCAACGCAAACTATTAGTTTGCGTCACAACCGTGCTTCCCTTTCAGTTCACTCTGGCAAAATCAACGTAAATGATTTGGCCCTGTCGCAACTCCGCTCCCGGCTGTGGGTTTTGTTCCACCACGCGTCCGCCCTCGCCATGCGCTTCAACTTGCATGCCTAAACGCGCGCACGCGCGGGCAACATCTCGTACGCTTCGACCGCGCAAGTCCGGCATCACGATCGCGTTGCTGGTTGCGACCGCATAAACAATCTCGCCGCCTTCGTTGTCGCGAGCTGTAACCCGCGGCATTGTTGACTCTCTGGACTCTTCCTGACGGCTCTCGTCTTGGCGACGTTTCTCGTCCTGGCGAAGTTTCGAAAGCTGTGCTGGAGTCTGCGCTGCGACCGCCACCAGCTCGGGGTTTTTGAAATCAGTGTCCGGAATCACACCCATCTCCGGCAAAATCTGTTCGGCAATCTGGCGAAAGACCGGCGCGGCAACTTCACCGCCGTGGTACGAGCCACTGGGTTCGTCTATGACTACGATGATCACCACTGCGGGATTGTTAACCGGCGCGAAGCCGACGAACGATGCTACAAACTTTGTCCTCGAATACGTCTTTGTTCTGGCGTCAATCTTCTGGGCCGTGCCGGTTTTACCTGCCGCTGTGTAGCCGTCTAGCTGGGCTTTCTTTGCAGTTCCATTGAGCGTCACCCCTTCGAGCATTCCTCTCAATGCAGTTGCTGTCTCTCTGCTGACCACGCGGTGTTGTTCCGGAGCTGGTCGATAGGTCGCTCCGCCCGAAGCACTCCGGATCTCGCGAATCAAATGCGGACCTACCCGCACGCCATCGTTTGCGAGCGCTCCGAAAGCAGCAGCCATCTGCAACGGCGTCACACCCACTTCCTGCCCGATAGCGATCGAACCAATCGACGATGGTTGCCACCGGCTGAGCGGGCGAACCAGCCCGGCGGTCTCGCCAGGCAGTTCAATTCCGGTGCGCGAACCAAAACCAAAGCGCGTGATGTATTCGTACATCGTGGGATCGCCCACGCGCAGGCCTAGTTTGATCGCGGCTACGTTGCTTGATTTCGCTAGCGCATCGGCAATTGTCAAATTTCCAAACGGATGGTGGTCGTGAATCAATCGCTTAGCAACAGTGATCGAACCCATCTGGCAGTCAATATGATCGTCGGGTCTTGCCAGACCCTTTTCGATGGCCGCCGAGAAAGCGACAACCTTGAAGGTTGAGCCTGGTTCGTAAATATTCTGCAGCGCCCAGTTGTTTCGCGCTGCAGGAGAGGCCGCTCCGACGTCGTTGGGATCAAACGTGGGCGCATTTGCCAGCGCCAAAATTTCGCCGGTATGCGGATCGAGAACAATCGCGGTTCCCGCCTTCGCGCCTGATTGTTCGATTGCCGCCGTCAACGCTGCTTCCGCCTGATACTGGATGGACTGATCGATAGTCAGAACGACCGTCTGGCCGGGGCGACCGGAAATCTCCGTGCTCTCGTATGCTCTCCCAAGCGAGTCCTTTTCGAGGAAGAGTTTGCCTGGCTCGCCAGTGATCTTCTCGTTGTAGACCTGCTCGACTCCCGCTAACCCGTTTCCATCGAGGCCGACGAAGCCAAGCACGTTGGCAGCCAGCGACCCGTTCGGATAAAAACGCTTCGGCTCTTTCCGCGTATGAACTCCGGCAAGCTCCAGCGACTCCAGCACCTGCGCCTTGTCAGGAGCGATCCGGCGAGCAATCCAAAGAAACCGACGACCGGCATTTCTCGCCTCTGTGATCTGATTGAAGACGATTTTTTTGTCTAGACCCAATAGTGACGAAAGACTGTCTGCAGTACAGTCGATCGCGTTGATAATTTGAGCCTCGGTGTCCTTTTTGTCTTTCTTGAATTCATCAGGAGCGATGAAGACTGAGGTTGTGTCAATCGTGCGAGCTAACTCTCGTTCCTGCCGGTCAAGCACTGGGCCACGCGTCGGGCTGGTCTCAATAGCGTCCTGCTGTTGCTGGTGCGCACGCGCGACAAGCTTGTCGTGTTCTGACACTTGCAAATAAACAAGCCGAGCGCTAATGCCCAACATCCAAAAAGCGACGAAAGCCGCAACAAAAAGCGTGCGGCGAGTCGAGAGGTCTGGTTGTGATTCTGACTGACGGGAAAGACGCGCCATCCCTGGAAGTATCCCTTCTTGCCGACTAACGCGAGGGGAACAACACTCGCCCGGAAACCTGAGTTCTCAAATTTGAGATCTCAATTCAAGACTGGATGAGAGCTCAGGTCTCCGGACTGCTAATTGCCCGCGCCTTGTTAGCGCTGAAACGAAGCGGAAGGATTAAGCAGAGCCGGCGCGAGTGGCAGTTGGCTCCGGCTGCTGGCCTTCTGAGTTCCGACCTGGCTGGCCAACAGAGGCTTCAGGCCTAGTTCGCGCGCCTGCGTTGCCAGCCGCGCTGGAGCAAAAGCCTGCTCCTTCTTCAACATCAGGTTTTGCTTTTCCTCAAGCAGCCTTTCACGCTCGAGCCGAAGACCCTCGCTTTTATAACCATACTGCACAGCGGCGAAGTGTTGCTGCGCTGCAAACACGAAACCGCTTGCCAGAACCAGGCCAGAGAACAGCAATAGTGCGAGGCGGGACAGGGCGCGCATGTCGCGATCGCGATGAATTTTGGCATTGCGCTGCTTCGAGGGAACTCTTCTCATGCGGGGAACTCCGGGTCTAGTAAGTTTTGCTTTTTTAAGATCTCCGATCTGAGATCTGAGATCTCAGGAAATCAACTTGCGACAAGCACGTAGCTTTGCGCTGCGCGATCGGGGATTCGCATCGATTTCAATACCATCAGGTACCACTGGGCGCTTGGTTAGTATTTCGACTGCGCGCCGCGCGCCGCAGGTGCACAGATCAGTTCTACACTGGCAGTAGCCGGACAAGCGGCGGAGCTCTTGCTTCATTATTCGGTCTTCAAGGGAGTGGAAACTGATAACAACGAAGCGTCCGTCGGGTTGTAAAAGATCAATTGCCGTAGTGACGAATCGGCCCAAATCTTCAAGCTCTCGATTCACCGCGATGCGTAAAGCTTGAAAAGTTCGCGTCGCCGGATGGATGTGCCAGTTTTTCCTTTTCCCCGCAGCGCGCGCCACCAAATCCGCTAATTCTTTTGTTGTCTTGATCGGCTTCCCTTGCTCGCGACTTTCAACTATCCACTTGGCGATGCGGCGTGAGTTTCGCTCTTCGCCATACTGAAAAATAATTGCTGCTATTTCCTCTTCCGGCAGTCTCAGCAAGAGATCCGCGGCGCTCTCCTCGTCGCTCTCGGGATTCATCCGCATGTCGAGCGGTGCATCAAAACGAAAACTAAAGCCTCTCGTCTGTGAATCAAACTGCAGTGACGAAACACCAAGGTCGGCCAGGACGCCTGCCGCTTCGCGCTCGCCGAGATCTCCAAGTATGCGGTCAATCTCGCGAAAGTCTGCGTGGACGGTACGAAAGCGCGCACCAAAATGGGCCAGTCGCTGGCTGGTGGAGCTGAGCGCTTCCGCATCGCGGTCGATACCGATTACGCGAGTTGCGGTAGAGGCTTCAAGGATCGCCTCGCTGTGTCCGCCGAGACCCACCGTGCAGTCGACAAACAGGCCGCCTCGCTCGGGAGCGAGGAAATCCATTGTTTCTCGTAGCAGCACGGGGCGATGGGGCGCGCCTCTGCCCCCCAAAGGCGCAGCCATCACCACCGCCCCGTGATCTTGTTCAAAGAACTAAACTCAAGTGATGAGTTATGAGTAATGAGTGATGAGTTAAAAACCTTATGTTGGGAGGAGCGCCTCATTACTCATCACCCATCACTCATCACTCATCACTACCTTCTAAATCCCCAGCTTCGCAATCGCCGCCTCGTCCTCTTCCGTGTAGGGATCGGCAAGCAGCCGCGCTTTGAATACATCGAGCTCCCAAACTTCCAGGTAAGTCAGATAACCCAGCACCGCAACAGCTCCCATGACGCCCGCGCTCTTGCGCAACAGCGGATGAATCAAGAGGCGTCCCTGAGCATCGATCGTCGCCTGTTGGCCGTAGTAGTTGGTTCTGTCAAGGAACTTGCGCCGCGCCGGATCCATCGTCGGCAAGAGTGAAAGCCGCTGTTCTATCGATTCCCACTCCGGCAATGGGTAAATGCGAACGTTGTCACCGGTAAGACTCGTTATGTAGAATTCACCGCCGTGCTTCTCGTCCACCAGGCGCCGAAACGGCGTCGGCACCTTTAGCCGGCCCTTCGCATCAATGCGGGCGGTGTAGTTTCCCCGAAGCATAAAGTCGACCGGTCAATAGAGTTAGCGGGTGGCCTTTCTGGAAAAGTTCACTAAATGATCGTCAGCTACGAGGTTGGACCCACTTTCGACCACTTTCGACCACCCGAGCCGGATACTACGCTCCATCATTTTGGGTGTCAATAGAAAACTCAGTAATTTCTTAGCGTTTTTTGCATTCTCGTCCATCGTGCTCAAAGTTAGTGTTCGCCTCTCGTCCGCCCAATCGAACAGGTTGACTGGCCTAAGACCTTGATGAAAGTCTGTAATAGGCAGTCCAAGGCCTGTGATGTATATTGGCCCGCCATGTTTCTGCTCAACATTTTCGGTGTAAATAACAATTGAATGGATCCTGAACACGGCGGATTTGTAGGGCTTCTTCTATTTGGTTTGCTCGCTGGCAGCGCGAATCTCCTGGGCGGATTTGTGCTTATCAGGTCGGGCATGCATCAATTTGGCGAGCGCTTCCTCAAGTATCTGGTAGCGCTCGGCGCGGGCTTCATGCTGGCCGCAATATTTATCGAGATAGTTCCGGAAAGCGTCGGCATCTGGACCGAAGGCGCTCAGGGCAAAGGGGCAGCCGAAGCGGTTGTTGGTGCGATGACACTGCTGCTGGGCGGCTACTTACTCATTCAACTCTTCGAGCACACAATTGCCCCGCACTTTCACTTCGGCGAGGAAACACATCCTGAATCCTTCATGCGACCTTCTGCGGCTTACGCGGCAGTTGGCGGCCTTTGGATTCACACCTTCTTTGACGGAGTTTCTATCGCGGCGGCTTTTCTGGTTAACTTCAGAGTGGGCCTGCTGGTATTCATTGCGATCTTGCTGCACAAGATGCCGGAAGGTTTTACTGTCGCCTCAATTATGCTGGCTTCGGGACGATCTTCCCGCAAGGCACTCTGGGCCACTGCGGCTATCGGAGCGGCTACACTGGCTGGAGTTATCGCGGTAGCGTTGTTGGATACGAGAATCAAGAGCGCGGTGGGTTACGCCCTTCCCTTTTCGGCGGGCGTCACTCTCTATGTCGCCGCCAGTGACCTGATCCCGGAGGTGAACCATAAGGAAGAAAGAAACCCTACAGTCTCGATTGTCGTTTTTGTGGGTGTGGCACTTTTCTACTTATTGCATAAATTGATCGAGGGGTAACGTTTCGTTCTGGCGCGCGGACCTGTCTGCGCCGGCGACAAAATAGCCATATCTAAGCAATGCCCATCATTTCTCCATTGATAACATCGACTCTCCGGCCTGGTTCGAGCATCCGCGGTGGCCCTGCATCCGGTCCGTTATTTGTTCTGGCATGGCTGGCGTTTGCGTGCGTCATTCTACTTTCAGCATTTCAAACTAGCGCCACTGCCCAAACCGCCACATCGCCTATTCCGCTTCCCTCGCCCTTCACACCTGTCGTCGACGATGCCCAGGTCATCGAACCGGCAACCAGGCAGAAGCTCGAGTCTATTTATGTAA
>JBGPYG010000284.1:0-5630 GCA_041493085.1 Pyrinomonadaceae bacterium
TAGTTAGAAATGCTGCCTGAACCGCGAAGCAAAGAAGGATCAGGACACGCTGTTGAATCTTTGGCCGGTCGCTACCGCTCTCGGTTCTGATACCCGAGGATTTGCAACCACCCATGTTGCACTTCAAACTTGAATCCACCATTTCTCATTTGTCGTTGAAATCCATTGCAAGCTCTCGCAAGCGAATGGCAAATGAGAATTAAGAAATGGTAAATGGAAAATCCGAGGTTCAGTCTCTCTTAGCTTTGCCGCCTTTTGTGTCAACTCGCTTCTTCTGATCTTCCTGACGCGACTGCTTAAACGGCATATGTTCCTGAAGCTCCTGTTTTAGTCCCAGCAACTTCTCTTGCGCAACCTGCTCGAGTTCCTGCAAACGTTCGGGGTCAGCTTCTTCAACCTTCTTCGATAACCAAAAGCGTTCGGCCAGATAAACCCCGGCAATGCCCACCACCACAATAACCAGCAGAACCTTGCCGAGCCGCTGAAAGTCTCCGATGATTCCGATTACTGCCCCGCTGAAAAAGTAGCCCGCGCCGCTGAGCAGGAACACCCACGCAAAACAACTTGCCAGTGACAGTAGCATAAAGCGCAGGTAGGGCATGCGGCCGACACCATGAAATATGCACGAAGCCCAGCGCAGTCCGTAAATGTACTTCGAAAGAAAGATTGAGAGTCCGCCGAAGTTGTCCGTCAGTCGTTCCATTCGTGGCTTAGCGGCGCGATAGAAGCGAATATCGCGCACGCCCTTGCGAAACTCACGACCGGTTAGGTACGCAATGTTGTCGCTAACCGTGCCGCCCAGCGTCCCGGCAAGAAGAACCCAGGCAAAACTGTGATCACCGAAAAAGTAACTGTGCGCGAGGACGCCGGCGAGCAACAGCGTGAGGTCGCCCTCGATCAATACGAGGAGGAAGACCGCATAGAGACCATAGCTCTTGATGAAGTCGTAAAGGAAATCGAGATGCATGATTAAAAGTGAGCAGTGAGCAGTAGGCAGTGGGCAGTTAATCTAACGCCTCAATCTGTTACTGCACACTGCCTGCCGCTCACCGCTCACTACGCCGTTTCGTCTTGCGGTTTCACTACCAGGACAGGACATGAAGCATGGCGCACAATCGCTTCAGCCGTCGAGCCAAAGAGTATTCGCCCCAGTCCTGTCCGGCCGTGGGATGAGACAACAATCAAATCAACCTTGCGATCACGGGCGACCCGCACAATTTCCGAAGCCGCTTCGCCGTGGACGATCAGTTCTTCCACGTCCAGCCCGGCACACTCTTCACACTCGGCGAGTTTTGGCAGTTCTCGTTCAGCCGAGTCCTCGAGTTGGTCAGATATGTCCACAATAGGCAAGGGCTCGGTCATGCCGGAGTAGCCCACGGTCGGCACCATCGGCTCAATAACGTGAACGCAGAGTATCGAGGCCCCAAACATACGCGCCAACGATGCGGCAGACGCGAGCGCATAGTTGCCGCATTCGCTGAAATCTGTCGGCACCAGTATTGAGCGTATCTGCATGGAATTTGGCCTTTGGACTTTGGTCTTAGGTCTTTGACTGCCTCGCGCTCGCTTTTCAAAAACCAAAGACCAAAAACCAAAGACCGCTTTTGAGTTTGGTAATTCTACACGCAGAAAGACATGTTTGACAGCCCCAGTACCCTCGACTATGCTTCCGATTGTTTCCCAGGTGAAAACTGTTTTACAGGAAGGTTTCTAAATCGCGATGTCCCCTAAATCGGAGTCAAATTTCATTGGAATCGAGCTTTCCGGGTCAAAACTCCGGGGCGCGACGGTAAACAGCGAAGGCGTGATTGGGGAACGCCGCGAAGCGCAGTTGCAGGCCGATGGCCTGGTCGGACAAGTGGCTCAGCTTGTCAGAGATCTACGCCAAAGCGCCAATAACATCGCGGCTGTCGGGCTTGCGATACCGGGTTTGGTAAACAGGCAAACTGACCGCGTCGTTGCCTCCAGAGACCTGCCCGCGATAGTCCGCGAAAACCTGCACGCCGAATTGATGGAAGCGACGGGCCTCAGATTCGAGCTCGAAAACGACGCCAATGCCGCGGCGTATGGTGAGTTTAAAATCGGTGCCGGTCGTGGCAGCCGGGATCTTTTCTACATTACCATCGGCGAGGGGATTGGCGGTGCGATCATTCTGGACGGCAAGCTTTGGACCGGCGCCTCCGGCTTCGCGGGAGAAGTTGGGCACATTACGATCGATACAGACGGCTCCGAATGCGAGTGTGGCAACACGGGCTGCCTGGAAACGGTTGCCTCGGCTCCAAACATAGTGCGTCGCGCGAACGAACGACTGAATCGAGATTCAACCTCATCACTTTCAAAGTTAGCGATGAACAAGGACTTCACGGCCGACGACCTGGCCCGAGAAGCAAAAGAGGGTGACGATTTTTCGTTGATGATGATTGAGCGCACCGGAAAATACATTGGGACGGGGGTAGCCAGCGTCATCAACCTCTTAAACATCGAGCGCATCGTGCTGGGCGGCGGAGTAATGCAGGCGGGAGAATTAATCCTGAACCCGATCATCCAGGAAGCAAAAAGACGGGCGTTCCAACCTTGTTTTGAAGCGACTCAGATTCTTGCTGCTGCTCTTGGTGAAGATGCCGCCACCATTGGCGCCGCGATGCTGGCACGCGACGCGGCGATTAGCTGAATCAAATTTCAAGTCTCAAATCGATCCCAGTTTCTTAAAACGCGAAGTGGCCGATGAACACTTCGTTTTCTCGAAGGCTACAATCTTCCGCAATAACTTGTCGGTAGTTTCAGATGTTTCGTGGCTCCGGCGCTTTTATCATACGAGTCTCAGTACGAAAACTTTTTGGCCGCACTTTCGCGACAGTGTGAATTTGAAAAAATTTGGTCATCTGCTAAAGTACATGGACACTCTGTAAGAAACAGTTGGGCCGAGGGTTTTTGTGGACCGCGCTGCCTACACGGGTGGTAGTAGTCTGTCATCGACGGGCAGTTGCTGTTCTCGGGTGTACGACTGAGCGGATTGCTACGTTTAAAGTACCTGACGATTCTGTAGTGAAGGATTAGCAACTCTGCGGCGATGCCACAGATTTTTCATCACAGCACGAACGCCCTCGCGAAGCTGACGATTTATGGCGCCGTTTTTATCCTCGTCGCTGCCCTGTGGGTGACCGCGCAGTTGAATCGTTCTTCCTGGAACACGGGGCAGTGGGTTGAACGCCAACAACCCGTCCAGTTTAGTCATAAGCACCACGTGGGCGACGACGGCATTGATTGCCGCTACTGCCATACGTCGGTGGAAATTGCCGCCTCGGCTGGGATGCCGCCAACCAACACCTGCATGAATTGTCATAAACAGATTTGGGCTGAGAGTCCTTATCTCGAGCCGGTCCGTGCCAGCTTTCGTACCGGCAAACCGATCGAATGGATCAGAGTGCACGACCTTCCTGACTACGCTTATTTCAATCACAGCATTCATGTGAACAAAGGGGTGGGCTGTTCGACGTGTCATGGCCGGGTGGATCAGATGCCGATCGCTTATCAGGCCTCGTCGCTACAAATGGAGTGGTGTCTTGGTTGCCATCGGAATCCTGAGAAATTTGTGCGACCGAAAGAAAAGATTTTCGATATGGAATGGCGGCAAGAGAATAAGACTAAGGAAGAAATCGCGGAAGGTAGTTTGCTGGTGGCGAAATATCACATTCAACACCCAAACGTGTTGACGAGCTGTTCGACTTGCCACCGCTGAACTGGGACCGCGGGCGTCTCGCCCGCAGGAGCGAGGCGCAGCCTCGCCGGAGTTTTAAGCTAGCGCCGGAAAGGCACAGCCTTTCCACACGGAAGGCGGCAAGCCGCAGGCTGGGAGCGCAGGCATCTTGCCTGCAATGAGCGCGAAGCGCGAACAGAGTACAAACGATGTCTGAAGATCGACACATAAACTTCAAGTTGATGCGTGAGCGCGTGCTTGCGCTGCAAGACAGGTCAGAACCACCTGCGTTAGCGGGTGGGTCGTTTGCTGGCGATCACCCACCCGCTAACGCAGGTGGTTCTGACAAATCCAAGAGCTATTGGCGCAGTCTTGAGGAGTTGGCCGACGCTCCGGAGTTTCGCGAGTTTGTCGAGCGCGAATACCCGCAGCACGCTGAAGAGTGGAACGATCCTGTCGAGCGCCGCATGTTTCTGAAGTTGATGGGAGCTTCATTGGCGCTCGCGGGCTTGAGCGGTTGTGCGTTCCAACCCGCCGAAAGAATTGTTCCGAACGTAAGACAATCCGAAGACAGCGTTCCCGGAAAGGCGCTGTTCTTCGCAACGGCTTCGTCGCTCGGTGGCATCGCGACGCCGCTGCTGGCCAGAAGCAACGACGGGCGTCCCACGAAGCTGGAAGGAAATCCTGATCACCCAAACAGCCGCAACAGTGACCCGCAGGATCGCGGCTCCAGCGCCACAGACATTTTTTCGCAGGCTTCAGTGTTGACTCTCTACGATCCCGACCGCTCGCAAATTCCGCTTTTCCGCGAAGAGTCCCGCACCTGGTCAACCTTTGTCGGCGAGCTTCGCACCGCGCTCGACGAGCAGCGTCCGAAGCAAGGCGCGGGACTGCGTTTCCTGACGGAGACTGTCACCTCGCCGACGTTCGCCGCGCAGATGGGAGGGATTCTGGCGGAGTTTCCGCAGGCGAAGTGGCATCAGTATGAGCCGGTGAACAACGACAACGCGCGCGCCGGGGCGATGATGGCGTTTGGCGAGCCTGTAAATACGATCTACGACTTCAGCAAAGCTGATCGCATTCTTTCGCTGGACGCTGATTTCCTTGCGGCCCATCCCGGAATGCTTAAGTACGCTCGCGACTTCGCGGCGCGACGGCGAATCACAGAAGGCAAGAAGGAGATGAGTCGGCTTTACGTGATTGAGACGACGTTGACGACGACGGGCGCTAGCGCGGATCATCGTTGGTCCGTCAAGCCGAGTGAACTGGAAGCTGTCGCTCACGCCGTTTGGATGGGACATGTTCCAACTTTAGGAGAAATCCCTCATCCTTCTTCCAATATTTCAATCGAGTCGATTGTGTCGGTTGGAGATGACTTGGAACGTCACAAAGGCGCAAGTATCGTCATCGCCGGCAAAGAAGCGCCACCCGCCGTTCACGCCCTCGCTCACACGATGAACGACACGCTCGGCAATGTGGGCAAGACAGTTTTCTACACTGATCCGTTGGAAGCGAATTCAGTCGATCAAAGGCAATCGCTTCAGGAGTTGCTTAACGACATTGATGGTGGTCGAGTCGAGTTGCTGGTGATTGTTGGCGGGAATCCGGTTTATAACACGCCCGCGGATCTCAAGCTCGACAAAGATCGAATGTTCAAGACTAAGCTGCGGGTTCATCTCAGTCAGTACAAAGATGAAACGTCCGAGCTTTGTCACTGGCATATTCCGGAATCGCACTATCTCGAAGCGTGGAGCGATACGCGCACTTACGACGGCACGGTCACGATCGTGCAGCCGCTGATCGAGCCGCTCTATCAGAGCAAGAGCGCGCATGAACTGCTGGCGGTCTTCACGCCGCAGTATGACAAAAAGCCTTACGACATCATTCGCGAGTACTGGAATGGCAAACAGCAAACAGCAAACAGCAAACAGCA
>JBGPYG010000158.1:0-7913 GCA_041493085.1 Pyrinomonadaceae bacterium
GCATTGAGGAGGGCGAGTCGGCGCAAGATCGCGAGCCTTTCGTCCAATTAGTCCGTTCAAGTTTCAATCTTCTACGCACCCGCAGTGAAACACGCAGGTTCATGTTCAGCTTTCTTTTATTTGCCGACGCTTTGCTCACAGTTCAGTTATACCTGCCTATTTTTATGAGAGACCGTTTGTCATTGGATGATGCCTCAGCGTCGATTGCTTTTGCTCTATCTCTTACGGCCGCATCTTTGGGGGCGGTAGTTTTTTCTTATTGGGGACGCCGCAGGTCTCCCAAGAAAACCATACAATTCTGCTTGCTCGGATGGATTTTCACGCTAGTAGCTTTCGGCCTTATTGAAGGTCATCGCATTTTCTTCGTCCTGATGGCACTGGCGGGCGTAGAATATGGCTTGCTTTGGAGCGCATCGCGCGCGTACATCATAGAGTTAACGCCGACGAGTGATTTGGGCCGGACGCTCGGATTTTTCGCTGTATTTGAACGTTGCGCGTCCATAATAGGCCCTCTTCTTTGGGGTGCGGTTATGTTTTTACCGCTCGGAGTATTTGGGCGCTATCTCTTTGCCTTTAGCATGATGGCTGTGTTGGTTCTTGCCGCAATGCTCATTCTCATCATCAACAGATCAAATGCAAGGGCTACGACGATTGTTCCGAAGGCGTCGTAATCTCAGCAGTTTTCGCGTTCATCACCAATTGGGAATACGGCACCGTGAATACCCTACACGCCTATGAAAATCCTTTCGTTGCCGAGTTCTATGACCATATCGTCAGTTTCAGTAATCGCCGCGATGTCAGTTTCTTCATCAATCAGGCGAGGCGCGTCGGTGGGCCAATCTTGGAGATCGGATGCGGAACAGGCCGAGTTCTTATCCCGACAGCACGAGCCGGGATACCCGTCGTAGGCTTAGACAATTCTTCCCCAATGCTGAACGTATGCCGGAAGAATTTGTCGCTTGAATCCAATAAGGTTCTTTCTATGGTTGAAGGAGTTGAGCATACCGACATGAGGTGTTTTTCGCTTAAACGAAAGTTCAATCTCATCACCTTTCCCTTTTACACCTTCAACTACTTGGTGACTCTCGATGATCAATTATGTTGCCTGTCCCAGGTTCGCCAACATCTGCGCGATAAAGGAATCCTCATCTTGGATTTGCCGAACCCATATCTGCCATACCTGACAGATCAGCGTTACCTCGATGAGTTTGGTGAAGAACCCGAATTTCTCATGCCAGATGGGCGACGGGTGAAACGTCAATACCGCATCACAAGAAGAGACTTAAGCAATCAAGTCGTGTACGGTGAGATCCTATACTATGTCTCTCAGCCCCGAGGAACCAAAGAGAAATTAGTGAATTCATCTGCAGTAAGATATTTGTTCCGATACGAGGCGGAACACCTCCTTATGAGGTGCGGGTTCAAACTAACGGCGGTCTATTCTGATTACGATGGAAACGCGTTTGGAAGTGCGTATCCCGGAGAACTTGTACTAATCGCCAATAAATTTTGAGGCGGGCTCGATGTGAAGGCCGCGGCGGCAACCTTGGTATCGCGCCCTCAAGCTCGATTCAAGAGAGTCGCCCAGGTCGGTGAAGATTTTTGGGTGAGCAGTTTAAGACTTTAATGTGATGGAAAATGACATGATCGATGCTCATCACATACAGCAGTTTAGAACTTTGTTGTCGCACACTTTAAAATGTCTTACCTAGAGTCCAGTAAACTACGCCGGTTCTGTATACGACTTTATTTGCGCGAGACATATCATGAAAGCGCTCATTCTTTTCAAGAAGAAGAGCGCTTTTATTTTGATGAGGACCGCTCGAGAAGGTCATGTGATCTCAACCCCTATGCTAAAATCTTGTGATGATCCTAGATTTTGTCGAAGTAAACAATTTTAGAAATCTAAGCGGCAAAATCTCCTGGGGATCGGGGCTGAACATCATCTACGGCAACAACGGTCAGGGAAAAACCAACTGGCTCGAAGCCATTCACACACTCTCCAGAACCAAATCCTTTCGCACACAACGTCTTCAGGAATCGATCAGGTTTGGGGAGGAGTCCGCGTCTATCGAAGGCGCGGTTTCAACTGGCAACGACCTCCACAGAGAGTTGCGAGTTACGTTGAGAGAGAATACCAAGGCGATTTGGGTCAACAGCAAGCGGGAACAACTCGCGAGGTATCTCGGGCTTCTCCAGGTGTTTGCTTTTACCGCGGATCAACTGGAAGTCGTCCGTGGGATGCCGGAAGCAAGGAGACATTTCATTGATCGCGGCATCGCTTCGTTGAGACCGGCTTACGTGCAAACAGTTTCAGACTACAACAAGGTAGTCAAACAGAAAAACCGTATCCTCCAGGATTCATTAGAGCGTGAGCTTCGCCTGGAAGAAACCGAAAACCTAATCGCGCCATGGAATGAACAACTGGGGCGCCTGGGAGCAGAGATTCATAAAGCTCGCATCGAGTATACCGAGCTGCTAAACAGCGCGCTCGAGCGGACACTCTTTGAGCCCGCAGAGCTTCAGATACGCTACTCCTCATCGCTGGAAAGCAAAGGTGACCTCAACGATTACGAAGCCCTTTTGAGGGAACGTTTGCAGCTCCGGCTGCCCATCGAGGTGGCAGCTGGGCGAGCCCTGGTAGGGCCGCACCGAGACGACCTTGGCATTCATTTGGGAGGCCGGGAAATCCGCGTTTACGGCAGTTCCGGACAGCAGCGTAGTGCATTGTTATTATTAGACTTAGCGGCAATTTCAGTGTATAATTCCGCGCATAACGATTATCCACTTTTCCTGGTCGATGATATCGATGCGGAGTTAGATGAAAAAAGGATAAGACGTCTGCTGGAGTATCTTGAAGGGCGCACCCAGACATTCATTACCACGTCGAAAAGAAGCCACGTCGAGGGGTTCCTTTCCAAAGCGAACGTACACGAGATTGTGCAAGGCGAGGCCGTAGCAGCCGAGGTGAAGGAAAACACTTTTTCAGCGGCATTGGCGGTGGCAGAGACTGCCCAGTAGGGTTAACTGAGGGTATGACTGAAGCAGGACGAACGCTTAACAAGAATTACTTTTTAGCTTACGAGTAATGAAGGAGAACGTATTGACGACAGCGGGAACAACAGTAACAACCAAAAAGCACCAGACATACGATTCATCTTCTATCGCGGTTCTGGAAGGCCGGGAAGCAGTGCGCAAGCGCCCGGCAATGTATATAGGATCGACTGGAGAGATAGGTCTTCATCACCTGGTTTACGAGGTGGTGGACAACTCTATCGATGAAGCTCTTGCTGGATATTGCGACACGGTAGACGTCACGATCCATCTTGATGATTCGATAACCGTGATCGATAACGGACGCGGAATCCCGGTCGATGAAATGAAGAAGGAGAAGAAGTCAGCCGCGGAAGTGGTAATGACAAAGCTCCACGCCGGCGGAAAGTTTGACTCCAACGCTTACAAAGTTTCCGGCGGCCTGCACGGTGTCGGAGTTTCCGTTGTCAATTTTCTTTCCGAGACGTTACACCTCGAGATTTGGCGCGACTCAAAAACTTACGAACAGGACTATGTTCGCGGGATTGCTGTTGCCCGTCTAGAGCAGACCGGAAAAACCAAAAAGCGCGGCACCAAGATCACCTTTAAGCCGGACCCTCAAATTTTTGACCACACGGTATTCAGTTTCGACAAACTTTCGGAGCGGTTGCGAGAAAAAGCTTTTCTCAACAAAGGCATTCGCATCACGATCAAAGATGAACGCGAAGAACCCGAGCGCGCGCACGAGTTTTATTACAAGGGCGGCATCGCCGAGTTTGTCAAACATCTCAACAAGAACAAGACTACGCTTCATGACAAGCCGCTCTACTTTGAGAAGGAAAGCGATGCCTTGTCGATAGAGGTGGCGATTCAATACAACGACGGCTACGACGAAAAGGTCTACTCGTTCGCCAATAACATCAACACAGTAGACGGCGGAACGCATCTGTCGGGATTCCGTTCGGCGTTTACGAGAACTATCAACGCTTACGCGCAGTCGTCAGGCCTGGCCAAAAACTTCAAAGGCTCGCTCTCCGGCGACGATGTGCGGGAGGGTTTGGTCGCGGTGATCTCCGTGAAGTTGCCGCAGCCTCAGTTTGAAGGACAGACAAAGGGCAAACTCAATTCTGATGTGAAGGGCGCCGTCGAGTCGTTCTTGAACGAGCGCTTGACTGAGTATTTGGAACAGAACCCGACCGTCGCGCGCAAGATTGTGGGTAAATCCGTCGACGCGGCCCGGGCACGTGAAGCGGCGCGAAAAGCGAGGGAAATCGTTCGTAAGGGCGTCCTGGGCTCAACCATGCTGCCAGGTAAGCTGGCTGATTGTCAGGAGCGCGACCCGGCCCTCTCAGAGATTTACATTGTCGAGGGCGACTCGGCCGGTGGTTCAGCAAAGCAGGGGCGTGATCGCAAAAACCAGGCGATACTTCCGCTCAAGGGCAAAATCCTCAACGTAGAAAAAGCACGTTTTGACAAGATGCTTGGCCACAGCGAGATCAAGTCGCTCATCACCGCGCTTGGCACTGGCATAGGGAAGGAAGACTTTGATCCAAGCAAGCTTCGCTACCATAAGATCATCCTGATGACCGACGCCGATGTCGACGGTTCCCACATCCGAACGCTTCTGCTCACATTCTTCTATCGTCAGATGGCCGCACTGGTTGAGCTGGGATACGTGTACATCGCCCAACCACCTTTGTTTAAGGTGAAGCGCGGGAAGAAAGAGGAATACATAAAAGACGAAAGCCTGATGGTCCGCTACCTAATGCGGATGGCCACAGCAGACATGACGGTAAAGTCAGTCGGAGCCAATCAGGATATCGAAGGTAAAGAGTTGGCGCGATCGCTGGAAAACTTGGTAGACCTGAAACGCTACTGCGAGCGTGCGTCGCGCCGTCTGGGTGGCGACGCGCATTTACTCGACACGTTGCTGGCGGCTTTCGCCGGAAAGAAGGGCGTGCTGCGCAAGGAAAAAACCACGCTGCGCAGTGTGTTTCAGAACGGTGATCTAATGGCCAAGGTTGAAGGCGTGCTCGCCAAAGCCGGTTTCAAAACTGAACTCTCGACGGACGATGAACACGGCCTGTGGGAAATTGAAACAACCACTACTTCTGGTCTTAGTCTCGCGATCGACTGGAACTTCGCCAGCTTTGTCGAGTTTCAAAAGGCAGTCGAACTTTACAGAACTCTCGAAGACAATTTGGCGCCACCGTTCATCACCGGCACTAATGGAACCAGCGAAGAAATCCCGACGCGCGAGGCGCTGCTCGAGAAGGTGCTTACCGCCGCGAAGAAGGATCTGTCAATTCAGCGCTACAAAGGTCTTGGCGAGATGAATCCGGAGCAGCTCTGGGAAACAACCATGAACCCGGAGAAGCGCACGTTGTTACAAGTAAGGATCGACGATGCAGTCGAAACCGATCAGATCTTCACCGTGCTAATGGGCGACGCGGTAGAACCTCGGCGCAAGTTCATCGAAGACAACGCACTCGACGTCCGCAACCTGGACGTTTAGCACGCTGGGAGCGCAGGCATCCTGCCTGCCTTCACGGCGGCCCAAAAAGAGCGGGCAGGATGCCCGCGCTCCCGGCGTTGTCTATCCTACCCCCTCGCGATAACGATCAACGCGAAAGCGCGAGAGCTTTAGGGGCGAACCAGGCGCGATGCCCGCTTTACGCGTAGCAATGTCCACCTGCTGCCTGGCTGTGTCCACTCCCGTAATATCCGGCAACAACAACCCGCGTAGCTTTCCCGATTCATCTTCAACAATCACACCGTAAATCTTCGGATCAAGATCTTCAAAGGTGGCTGCTTCCGGCACTCCGAGAATATCAACCGAATAACGCAACTCCGCGAGTTCGCTGGCAGAAACTGGTTCGAATCGCGGATCGCGGGTGGCGGCGTTGATTGCGTTGGCGATTATTTCTTCGGCCAGGTTGTGCTTCGCAGGTTCAATCGTGCCGATACACCCGCGCAGATCGCCAGCATGAGTTTTGATCGAAACGAAGCAAGCAGCGCGGGCAGAAAGAAGTGGGGAGGCTTCCCCTGGGGTGGTCTGTTTTCCGGTGAGTACGAAAGTTTCCACCGCCCGGCGAGCGAGCGCCGGCAATTCGGCGACAAAGTCAGAATCATCTTGAAACGCGACAGCGTGTGCAGGTCGAGCCTCATTCTTGATATCAACCTTCGCATTGGTCAGTTGCGCCACCAGGTAGCCAACTCCGAATGGCGCTTCATAGTTCAGGACTTCGCAGGCAGGTGGTAGTGCCTTCGTAGCGCCAAGCGCGACCAGCATTGAGCGATAACCACACTCACCCGCCGTGTGCCGCAGCTCCTGATCGATCTCGATGATTCGATTCGGCGAGTTGTCCTTAACTGCGCTAACAACTTCGTCATCAAAACGGTAGGCAGCAGGATTGTAGCCGGCGGGCGCTTCAGGTTTCAGACGGTGACTCAAATCTCCACTCGCAACCAACGCGAGCGATCGTCCAACCGCATCGGCCGCCTTTCTAATGCAATTGCCAAACTTCAAGTGGTCTTCATTGGAAAGAAAGCTGTAGCCCAACGCGACCACCCGACCGCGCCAGCCATTTCGGTCGAGAAAATAAAGAGGAACAGAGGAGCCGTGGTCCAGCGCGTAGTCTGTAAGGCCCATGACTTCGTAATCTTCCGCGGCCGCGGTCCGGGTTATCGCCTTGAGCAATTCCTCGTCGAGTGGAAATTCAACTCGTGCGTCAGGCGCCCGGAAGTTTGCAAAATCTCCGAAGAGTTGAGGGGTGTGATAGGCGACGAAGGCCTGCGCGTCGAGCGGAGCGTGAGGTGAGATGAGCACTACGGTTTCCGCGCCGCTCCGGATAATGCGCCGAGTGAATTCCGCCATCGCGGCGATAGATTTCCGCACCTCGATAACGGCTTGACCGCCCACTTCGGGAACCATGATCGGCGGGTGGGGTGCGATGCCGCTGAAAACTATAGCGCTCTCTATTCCCATGGCGTTTCCTATATTTCCTCCACAAGGATGGAGAACCAGGACGGGACGACAGTTGTAACGCAAACTGCTACCACCCCACGCGGGCTGCGGCGCTCCCCGGTTAGATTGCGTCGAAGCGCGAGGCCCGAGCGTTCGGTCAAAGACTAATTGTCAGGGAACGGTCGATTTTACCATGAATTGCGCTTCTGATCGGAAGACTACTAATATGAACCAAGCGTTTGAGTGGTTAGAAACTGATGAATAGCAAACACTTTGATGTGTTGATAGTGGGCGCCGGCCCAGCCGGCTCTTTCGCTGCCGAGCGACTGGCGCAAGGCGGCGCGCGAGTAGCCCTGTTCGACGGGCGACCGGAAGGCGAACCGAAAGCCTGCGGTGGCGGCGTGACTGCGAAAGCGCTCAAGGCCTGGCCGCATTTGCTGGGCGCTGTCGGTCGCACAGTTGATGAGTTGGAAATGTACTCGCCTGCGGGCAAGCGTTTGCACTTGAAGCTCGACGAGCCTTTCGCAATTTATTCGCGCGTTGCTTTTGATTCCTATCTGCGCGATCGCGCAAAGGAAGCCGGCGCCAGAGTCTTCTTTGAAAAAATCACTGCGCGAGGAATCACCTGGACGGAGTCAGGGTGGACACTTCGCAGCGCGAGCGGCAATGCCAAGTCCGCGAAACCGTCAGGGGAGTGGTCAGGGAAAATGTTGGTGGGCGCTGACGGAGCAAACAGCCCCATCGCGAAGAAGCTTGCCGGTCCGCTACAGGCTTCCGATATGGAAGTGGCTTTTGGTTATCGAGCGCCATTGCCCGAGCAGGGCGATGTGCCAACTGTGATTGCGTTTCTTCCTGGCTGGGTGGGTTACGCGTGGGCCTTCCCGCGTTTGGATCACATCTCGTTTGGCATCGC
>JBGPYG010000118.1:0-9214 GCA_041493085.1 Pyrinomonadaceae bacterium
CATCTCATCACGTGCCAGTTCACAGATGAACGAGCCGGCATGAGCAATCAGGAATCAAGGTGTGTTGGGATTGTTGTTGATCGAGTGGAGGAACCACAAGAAGTGCTGGTTAGGAGTCTGGGTCGTCATGCGGGACGCTGGTACGGCATTGCCGGGGCGACGGAACTAAGGGACGGAACAGTCGCGCTGGTGCTCGATCTACCGCGACTGCTTAGTAGGCAACGGTGAGTTTCCGGGAGTTATGAGAAACAAAATGAAGAGACGACCAACGCATCCTGGAGAGTTATTACGTGAGGAAACTCTACCTGCTGCTCGACTTTCGCAATCCGACCTGGCCTCCCGACTAGGGGTCTCACGCAGCACCGTTAGCGATCTCATTCACGAGCGTCGTTACCTAAATCCTGATCTGGCGCATCGGCTGGCCTGCGTATTCGATACAACTCCTGAGTTTTGGCTCCGACTCCAGGACGCTGTGGACGTTTGGGAAACTGTCCAAGCCAACCGCGACAATCGTTAGGCCCCGTTGGGTAGAAATCTCTCAAGCTGTAACATTCTGTTGTGAGTAGCAATAAACTCGGGTGATGGGTAGTGAGCGATGTTCCGTGGAAGCCTCATCGGCTGGAGATGAAGGCCTGTTGTGACGGCATGCTGGAAATCGGGAACATCCTGATGTTCACGCTTGGATGGACAAAACACGATCCTACGGTTGGGTGTGAGTGTGAGCAAACCAGCGTCGAAGAGACGGTGGTGCAGGCTGGAAAGTAACAAACCATTGGTGACGTTGAGGCGATCCTTTTTCTCGCAGCTTGACCACGGAACGATATGAACCGCCTCCAATCCCTCAGTAATCCCAAGGTCGCTGAAACAGCAGCGCCTACCGTAGGCTCGAAGCAGGAGGTCACGAAATATGATCTGGCCGATCCCTCGAACCTTTACACGCCGGTAAATGTCTTCCGTGTCCTGCGGCCGCGCCAAGAGCTGATTGAGAAGCGCCTTGTATTCAGTGCCGTCGCTCGCGAATCCAAACGGATTAGGAAGCGTGTGCCACGGATACGAGTAAACCTCTTGAAGTCCTTCGTCGAATCTGTCGGGGCCGAGGGCTATGAAACCGGAACCTGGTCGGCCCCGCTGATTGATAACGAGAATCGTTAATGCCGGAAAGGGCTCCGCGAGACAATAATCTTGAATAGGGCCAAGTATGAAACGGACTGGACGGTGGTGCATACCCAGCGCGTCCCCTAGCTGCTTGTAGGTGATAGGCTTTCGTTGCTTGGCGCACTCTATGAGAATGTTTCATGCACGATAGACTCTTTCAGCCTGATTTGTCATAGAGCGCGCGTCAGTGTCCTAGCCCTTTCTTATCCCTCATCCGCACACTAGGCAAGCAGGCGTGATTTAGACGGTTTGGAACTGTAGTTCGCTAGGGTTGAGGCTGGGTGCCCGCTCGGAAAGGTTGAGAATCTCTACGCCAACCACTTGGTTTTGTTCGTTGTAATCCAGTACCACGCCGGGCGAGACCTCTTCAGATTCGACAATCAAAGAATCGTCCAACCGGAGATAAAGAGCATCAGCTTCCCGATCAACTTTGAGTTTCATAATTTACCTTTCATCCTTCGATCAAAATATACGCTGACTACCCGTTCCGGGACAACCTGAGTGCTCACAATCACACGCAGCACTCGATCACCAAATTCGGCTACCTTGCCAAACCGGATTTCCAAATCCGGAGCTGTGAGGCTCGGTTGGATCAGGGCCGGATTCGCCAAGACGCGCTCCATCCAAGCCACAGAAATCCCGCGCTCTTCCAGCACATCGCGGGCATGCTGCGTCAACTCGTAGTTCACCATTTAGCCTCCCTAATAAGATTGATCTCCTCAGCCGTGAGGTCATTGGCGATTGCGTTCACACCCAATCCATTTTCGGATGCATCGTGTGCCATTGCGTGGCGCGTTCGTAAGCCAGCGCCACTCGCAGCGGCGCGCCCTCGTCGTAGAGTCCGCCGGTGAACATGATTGACTGCGGCAGGCCCTTGGGAAAGCCGCAGGGCACGGCAACGGCCGGATGACCGGTGAGATTTGTGATCAACAAACTGAGACTTCCGGGCGCGGGCGAAACAAACACATCCCACTTTGACATCAGTGCCTCCATCTCCTGCATCAGTAAACGACGCGCGCGTTGTGCGCGGATGTATTCAACCGCGGGAATGAAACGTGAGCTCCGAAACGTGTTGGGCCAGTCCCCTGGCTCCTGTCCCGAAAGTTGCTTGATCCGTCCATCGCGAGTGATGTCGTCAAAAGCAGTTGCTGCTTCCGCAACCAGAATGATGCGCAAGGCCGCGACGGAAAACTTCGGCATCTCAATTGGCTCCAGGTTTGCGCCGGCAGCTTTCAACGCGTCGAGCGCCTGCTGGTAGATGGCCTTTCGCTCCGGATCCTGTTGCTGGTCAAACTCGGTTTTCATGTAACCAATCCTCATGCTCGCGAGCAGCTTGCCCGGCTCCCAGTTGAAAGGAACGTTTCCAACAGTCAGGTCGCGGCCGTCGGGTCCGTACATCCCATGCAGCGCGGCAGCGCAGTCTTCAACGCCGCGGCAAATCGGACCGATCTTGTCCATCGTCCAACTCAAACCCATTGCGCCATAGCGGCTGACGCGTCCGTATGTTGGCCGCAGCCCGGCAACGCCGCAGCGCGATGATGGTGAAATGATCGAGCCAAGGGTTTCGGTGCCGATTGCAAAACCCACAAGCCCCGCCGCAGTGGCGGAAGCCGGGCCGGCTGACGATCCGCTCGAGCCCGTCTTGTCTTCATCGACCTGCCAGGGATTCCGCGTCATGCCGGCAAACCAGCGGCCTCCCTGCGCGAGTGCGCCCATCGAGAGTTTTGCCACCAACACCGCGCCTGCATCACGCAAACGTTCCACCACTGTCGCGTCGTAGTCGATCACTTGATCGCGATAAGGCTCCGCGCCCCAGGTGGTGCGAATTCCTTTCGTAGCGAAGAGGTCTTTGGCGCCCCAGGGAATGCCATGCAGCGGTCCGCGATACTTCCCGGCCTTGATATCACCTTCGGCGTCGCTTGCCTGCTTGAGGGCCAGATCTTCGGTGAGCGTCACCACGCAGTTGAGTTTCGGCCCATACTTTTGCAATCGCGCCAGGTACATTTTAGTCAGCTCAACTGGAGAAACCTTGCGCGAGCGCACCAACTCGGCGAGCTGTGGGAGAGTGGCGAAAGCCAGGTCTTCAACTGAACTAAACTGAGGAGTTTCTATTTTGCTCAGCTTAAATTTCACTGGCTTGATGTTAAAGTTTTTGCCGGGGAGCGCCGGGTGAAAAAGAGTGGCCGGCTCGATGTCTAGCGGGATTTCGATCTTCCGCAGAGTTTCATACCTGTCGAGATTGGTACTTACGTTCTGAAGTGCCATTGCCTCCTCGGCATCGGTGAGTTCAATGCCAATGAGCTTTTCGGCCTGGCGCAACATATCTTTCGAGACGCGCAATGGCACAGGCGTTGGCGAGGGTGAAGGCAGAAGCGTCGGCGAAGGAGTAGGCGTCGGACCCTGCGCAAGGGCGGATGTGACCTTCAGATGCGGAGTCGCAAGCGCTGCGGCGCCAAGCGCGGGGACGAGCTTTACAAATGTGCGCCGGTTTAGACTTTTGGTCTCGGACTCGGTCGACGGTTTTCCAATTCGCTTCGGTTTCGACTCGAATTTCTTCATCGTACTCTCCTAGCGAGAATACCCGCCCGCTAACGCAGGCGGTTCTGACCTGCTCGCTGCTCCTGCCTCCTGCCTCTTTGACCCGCCCGCTACCGCAGGGCGGTACTGACCTGCCCACTGCCCACTGCTCACTGCCCACTGCTCGCTGCCCACTGCTCACTGCCGCGTCATTCCCTGCCCGCTCGCTGGTATCGGACTACCGTATTTCATCTTGACGAGTGCAGCAGCGCCATCGCTCTGAACGTGCAGTATGTAGAGGTTGTCATACTCCGTTTCCGGAATGATGGGTAACTGTGGCCCACCAAGCGCCGCGATTATTTCCGGAACACTGTTGTTGTGACCCGCGATGAAGATCACCTGACCCGCACCGCGAGAACGAATCTGCTTCACCAGTTCAGATGTCTTTTTCGCATCAATTTTCGTAACCGGAATTCCAAGTTTGTCTGCCAAAGGCTTTACGGTTTGCTGTGTGCGCTTGTATTGCGTGGCGTAGATTGCCGTGATGCCGGTATCACCGAACATCCTCACCAACTCTTCGGCGCGCGCCAGTCCCGCCGGGCTAAGATCAGGATCTTTATTTTCAGGTTCAACAATCTTCTTTTCCGCGTGACGGACGAGAATGACAGTCATCGAACCCTGGTCAGTGGCACCGAAGACGGCTGGTAATGCAGTGGTGCTAAGCAGTGCTACCAGCACGAGACAAGGAATCGCGAACGGAGTGCGTTTGCGGCGATTGGGTTCTAGTTTTTTCATGATTTGCGTTTGCTGGCTGATTGATGTGGCCGTTTAAGATACCACTGGCGGTGGCCGGGTTGAAGTTTTCTCTGCGCTGCCTTTGCGATCTCTGCGACTCGGCGGTTGAGTGAATTTCGGGACGCTCTTTTACCGCAGAGCCGCCGAGAACGCCGAGGCTACGCAGAGAAAGCCTGCAAATAGGCCACTACCGGGCCGCAGAGTGCCGGATGCAAAGCGCTGTCGAAGGTGTTAATCTATTACAAAAGCCACGCCACAAGGGCCTCGGGGTCGCCTATCGTTTTACCAGGAAGAGGTGGGAAAAGAGTTGGGTCATTCAGTGAGAACTGATTTATCTGAAATCATCGCCGACAACTTCGGCGCCAATGCAACCTACGTCGAAGGACTGCTCAGCCGGTTTCGCAGTAATCCGGAATTGGTGGACGAATCGTGGCGCGCTTACTTCACGGAGTTGTTGGGAAATGGCGGAGGGGCTGCGGCTCCCGCTGCCATGAGCGTCACGGCCTCAGCCGAACACACGGACGATGCACGCGCCACTGAGAACGGCCGCAGCACTGGCGCCACGGCTGACGCGCAGACAGGAGCGGCAAAAGCTGCCGCGAGAACTAAGGCCGCCAGCACGCCAGCTCCGGAAACGAAACCACCTGCTCCGGTATCTGCTGAACAAATCGAAGCAACACCCATTCGCGGCGCCGCTCTCAAGATTGTTGAGAACATGGAGGCCAGTCTTAAGGTTCCGACGGCAACTTCGCAGCGACGCATACCGGTAAAACTACTGGACGAGAACCGCCGCATTATCAACAAACATCTTCAGGAAAACGATCGCGGCAAAGCTTCTTACACACACCTAATCGCCTGGGCCTTGCTGCGCGCGCTAGGTGAGTTTCCCCAGCTCAATGACGGCTACGACGTTGCGGATGGCAGTCCGGTACGACTGCGGCGGCCTGTTATCAATCTGGGCATTGCCATCGACATGGCAAAGAAGGACGGCACGCGAACCCTACTCGTTCCAAATATCAAGAACGCAAACAAGCTTCGGTTCTCTGAGTTTCTCCAGGCTTATGACGACGTGGTAAAACGTGCCCGCGAAGGGAAACTTCAGATCGCTGACTTCCAGGGGACCACCATCTCACTCACTAACCCGGGAACCATCGGCACGGTCGCGTCAACGCCGCGTTTGATGGCCGGGCAATCGCTCATCAGCGCTACGGGCGCGATCGAGTACCCGGCGGAATATCAGGCGATGGCGCCGGAGGCTTTGTCGCAACTGGGTATCAGCAAAGCGATCACGATTAGCAGCACTTACGATCACCGCATTGTTCAGGGCGCCGAGTCAGGCGCATTTCTCGCGCGCGTGCACGAACTGATCATTGGGCAGTCAAGGTTTTATGACGACATCTTTGTTGACCTCGGCATTGCCCATGTGCCCTTCCGCTGGAATATCGATCGTAATCCTTCGTTTCTGCCTGGAGATAACACGCGAGAGCAAGCCGCCAAGGAAGCTCACGTGATGGCGTTGATCAATGCCTACCGCGTGCGTGGTCACCTGATTGCAGACATCGATCCACTCCATGCGATGCCGGTGCTCTATCATCCGGAACTCGACATTGAAACTCATGGACTCACGATCTGGGACCTTGATCGTGAGTTCATAACTGACGGGCTGGCCGGCAAGGAAGTTGCCACCCTGCGCGAAATCCTCGACATCCTAAAGCGTGCCTATTGTGGCAAGGTCGGCATTGAGTATCGCCACATTCAGAGCAAGGAAGAAAAACTTTGGATTCGCGAGCAGATCCGACGTCAGTTTGTCCAACCCGAACCGATTCCTGTGGAAATCAAGAAGCAACTCTTGTGGAAACTGATCTCCGCCGAACAATTCGAGCGATTTCTGCACACGAAGTATCTCGGCCAGAAGAGATTTTCACTTGAAGGTTGCGAGACGATCATCCCGCTGCTTGATCAACTCATCGAAGGTGGCGCAACCCGCGGCGTCGAAGACATCACGATGGGCATGGCGCATCGTGGTCGCCTGAATGTGCTCGCGAATGTTATTGGACACTTTTGTGAACGCATCTTCGCGTCGTTTGAGGGCTCCGTCCATCCGTCGTTTCCTGCCGATGAAGGCGATGTCAAATACCATCAGGGCGCGGTCGGGGAACGCGAAGCCGCTAACGGTAAGAAAGTTAAGTTAACGCTGTCGCCGAATCCCAGCCATCTCGAAGCGGTCGATCCAGTGGTTGAGGGAATGGTGCGCGCCAAACAAGACGACTTGAAGGACCGTGTCGGCCTGCCCCGCGAAGAGGTTATTGACCGCGCCCTGCCAATGCTCCTTCACGGGGACGCCGCCTTCGCCGGCCAGGGCATCGTGATGGAGACGCTCAACCTCGCCAAGCTGAAAGGCTATCGTACCGGCGGAACAATTCACATCATCATTAACAATCAAATCGGATTTACAACTTCGCCGGAAGCCGGACGCTCAACTATCTACTCGACTGACGTGGCACGCATGACGCAGTTGCCGATCTTTCATATCAATGGCGACGATCCCGAAGCAGCTTATCGCGCGCTGCAAATCGCCTTGAACTATCGCCAGGAGTTTAATAAGGACGTCGTGCTGGACCTGGTGGGATTCAGGAAGCTCGGCCACAACGAAACTGACGAGCCCAGCTATACGCAGCCGCTGATGTACGCGCGCGTGAAAGCGCATACGGGGGTGCGCACTATTTATTCGCGGCGACTAATCAAGGAAGGCGTCATCACTGAAGCTGAGCTGGAGGAATTAATCGCGGAGCGAATTCGACGTTATGAGGACGCACTCGCTCGCGCCAAGCAGGTTGCTTCCAAAACGCACCCGACATTAACTGACCGGCCCGTAGAAGAACTCGACGGCTCAAACGTCGTGGAAACGCCGGTAGCTCCTGAGATGATCAAAACAATTGCTGAGAAGATCGCCATCGTGCCGGAAGGCTTCAACATAAATCCAAAGATGGTGGGTCAACTTGCGCGCCGCGCGAAGATGGGTTCGGGAGAGTTGCCCATCGACTGGGCCTTTGCGGAAGCGATTGCGTTCGGATCGCTGGTCATCGAAGGCAGTCGCGTTCGTTTGAGTGGACAGGATTCCGGACGCGGCACGTTTAGCCAGCGGCATGCGGTTTTGTATGACACTCAGACTGGAAAGTCCTGGGCGCCTCTGTCTGAACTACGATCGCACTTGGCGCCCGAAGCGCGTTTCGAAGTTTTTGACAGTTCCCTTTCTGAAGAAGGCGTGCTGGGTTTCGAGTATGGCTACACAGTTGTTGCGCGCGAGGCGCTGGTGTTGTGGGAAGCTCAGTTTGGCGATTTCGTCAATGGCGCGCAGACCATCATCGATCAATACATCGCCGCGTCAGAAGATAAGTGGCGGCAAACTTCGCGCCTGACGTTGCTCTTGCCACACGGGTACGAAGGGCAGGGACCGGAACATTCGAGTGCGCGTCTGGAACGTTTTCTCCAACTCTGTGCCGAGAACAATCTCCAGGTTTGTTATCCGACTACGCCGGCGCAGTACTTTCATCTCTTGCGCCGGCAAGTCAGGCCGGGCATGGAACGTCCGTTGGTTGTGATTACGCCAAAGAGTCTGCTGCGTCTTCCCGCTGCTGCGTCTGCGCTCGATGATTTCACCAGTGGCGGCTTCCAACCGTTGCTTGACGATCCGGCAGTAAAGACTGCCGAGGCCGTGAACCGCGTCGTACTTTGCAGTGGCAAGGTCTACTACGACCTGGCTGAAGCGCGAAAGAAGGCCGGCGTAGAGCACGTCGCAATAATCAGAATGGAACAGTTCTACCCGTTCCCACAGCAACGGCTGCGGGAAGTGTTGGCTAAATATCCTGCGGCGAGACAGCTTGTTTGGGCGCAGGAGGAACCAAAGAACATGGGCGGCTGGACGTTTGTTGAGCAACGACTCGAAAACCTCTTGCCTGCCTGCGAACGGCCGATTTATGTTGGCCGCAGCGCCTCGGCGAGTCCGGCAACGGGCTCCTACGCGATTCACCAGGCGGAGCAGGCGCAGCTCGTTAATAAGGCTCTAAGTCTCTCCTAATAAAACGACAGATAGGTTAACCAAACTAGTGAAACTATTTTCCCTTCTACTCTTAATTGCCGCTCTTTGTCTGTTGACGGGTCTAACAAAGGATTCAGCGGACGCTCAATCTGATGGTGCTGTGAGTCTGCAGGAAGCGAAACATCTGCGTAATATTAAACAGCTTTCCTTCGGCGGTGAGAATGCGGAAGCCTATTTCTCGGCTGACGGCAAACAGCTAATCTTCCAATCGACGCGTGACGGGCACGAGTGTGATCAGATCTACACCATGAAGGTGGACGGGTCTAATGTGCGCCCGATCTCCACCGGAGACGGCCGCACCACCTGCTCTTACTTTTTCCCGAATGGCCGCCGCATTCTCTACTCCTCAACGCATCTCGGCGCAAAGGAGTGTCCCCCGCGACCCGATTTTTCGAAGGGTTACGTCTGGGCTGTCTATCCGACGTTTGATATTTTCACCGCGCGGCCCGACGGTTCCGATCTCAAACAGTTAACTAATACACCCGGCTACGATGCGGAAACGACCATCTCTCGCAATGGCAAACTTGTGTTTACTTCCATGCGCGATGGCGACCTGGACATTTACACGATGGACGCAAACGGCAAACACGTTCGCCGCCTGACGAATGAACTTGGGTACGACGGCGGCCCCTTCTGGTCGGCTGATGG
>JBGPYG010000163.1:0-7842 GCA_041493085.1 Pyrinomonadaceae bacterium
AACCAAAAAAAAGAAAAGAGCAGACAAGATGTCTGCGCTCCCAGCAATCAGCAGTCAGCCATCAGCGGTCAGTGGTCAGCAAGCGGCAATTGGAAATCGGAAACGTCTTCTGGCTTTTCGTAGATTCCGGCCGCCGTTGCGTGCCCTGGTGCAGGCGGAAGGAGGGTACCCTCGAGAGATTAACGCCTGGGGCAAAAATAATAGTGTCTATGGAAAGGTGGTGTGCGTGGCTGGTCCCTGGCGCACGACGGGCGATTGGTGGCGCGCGGACACGTGGGCGCGGGATGAGTGGGATGTGGCGATTGAGTCCAGAGGTCAGAGGTCAGTGGTCAGAGGTCAGAAGTCAGATGGTTCTAAAACCAAAGAAATAGGTGGACACGTAGGTTCGCCCCTACAGGTGCTTTATCGCATTTATCGCGAGTTGCGAAGTGGGACATGGTTTGTCGAAGGGATTTATGACTGAAAGAAAGTGAGCAGTGAGCAGTGAGAAGTGAGCAGAGGCAAAAGGGAGCGTCGAAGAAAACAAAATCAGCGAGAGGGGATCGACTGCCCACTGCCCACCGCACACTGCCCACAAATTACGTCGAATTACATGCCCGCTCTGCGTTCAGCTTTTTGGAAGGAGCATCCGTTCCGGAAGAGCTAATTGCCGCAGCGCTGGCATTAGAGATGCCGGCAATGGCTTTGCTGGATCGCGACGGCGTGTATGGCAGCCCGCGCTTTCATCTGGCGGCAAAGAAGAATGGGATCAAGGCGCATATCGGAGCGGAAATAACAGTCCAAAGCCCGAACGTTGTCCAAAGTCCAAAGTCCAATGTCCAAAGTCAAAAACAAGACAAGGCAGCGAACTTTGGACTTTGGACATTGGACATTGGACAAAAATATTCAGCTCACCAAAAAGAAACGTTCTCGATTCCGCTCCTCGTGCGTAACCGCACCGGCTATCAAAATCTTTGCCGGCTAATAACGTTGATGAAGTTGCGTGTGCCGAAACATGCGAAGCCGGGGGAGTGTGCGGTCACACCGGATGAGTTGGCGGAATATGCGGAAGGGTTGGTTTGTTTGACAGGCGGATACGATGGACCGTTAGCGAAAGCATTTAACCACAGAGACACAGAGAACACAGAGGTGGCACAGAGAAGAGCGGAGTGGTTAGTCGAGGTATTCGGCAAGGGAAATGTCTATGCCGAGCTACAGCGGCATTTCAATCGCGAAGAAGAAGCGCGCAACCAGGCGGTCAGGGAAATTGCACGACAATTTGATCTTCCCTTGCTGGCTACTAACGGCGTTTGTCACGCCAGCCGGGCACAGCGCGAAGTGACAGACGTTTTCACCTGCATCCGAAATCATGTCCGGCTGGAAACTGCCGGCCGGTTACTAGCGACAAATTCCGAGCGCTATCTGAAATCTGCCAGGACCATGAGTCAGATCTTTGCCGATTTGCCTGAAGCCATTCACAACACAGTTGAGCTTTCATCGCGCCTCCGGTTTACGCTCGCAGACCTCGGTTACGAATTCCCCAAATATCCTGTGCCTACAGGCGAGACGATGACATCGTTTCTGCGGCAGCGCACTGAAGAGGGCGCGCGGTGGCGTTATACGGGTCAGAACGGCAAGCCATCATACGAACAATCGCGTCCGCAGATTGAGCGCGAGTTGCGGCTGATCGAAAAGCTCAAGCTCGAAGGTTATTTTCTGATCGTCTGGGACATCGTTCAGTTTTGTAATAACCAGGGAATCCTCATTCAAGGGCGCGGCTCAGCGGCAAACAGCGCCGTCTGCTATTCCCTGGGGATCACTGCCGTCGATCCGATAGGCATGGAATTGTTGTTTGAACGCTTTCTTTCTGAAGAGCGCGGCGAGTGGCCGGACATCGATCTCGACTTGCCGAGCGGCGACCAGCGCGAGCGCGCGATTCAATATGTTTACGAGCGTTACGGAAAACTCGGCGCGGCGATGACTGCAAACGTCATTACCTATCGTGGCCGATCGGCGGCACGCGAAGTTGGCAAAGCGCTGGGCTTTGAGGACGAGACACTGGGGCGACTTTCAGGGCTCGTGCACACGTGGGAATGGAAAGATCCAAAAGATTCAACCGAGCGGCAGTTTCGTGATGCCGGTTTGGATCTACGAAATCCGCGCATCAGGAAATTCTTTGAGCTTTACGGGATGGTGCAGGACCTGCCGCGGCATCTGGGCCAACACTCCGGCGGCATGGTGATTTGCCAGGGACAACTCGACTCCGTGGTGCCGCTCGAGCCGGCGGCAATGCCGGGCCGCGTCGTTGTGCAGTGGGACAAGGAAGATTGCGCGGACCTGGGACTAATTAAAGTTGATCTGCTGGGACTCGGAATGATGGCCGTGTTGGAAGACTCGATTGAATTGATTCGCGACTCTTACAAAGAAGAAGTTGATCTGGCGCATTTGCCGCAGGACGACCGGACAGTGTACGAGGCTTTACAAAAGGCCGACACGATTGGAATGTTTCAGGTGGAGAGTCGGGCGCAGATGTCGTGTTTGCCGCGGCTGCGGCCGCAAAAGTTTTACGACATCGTAGTGCAAGTGGCGATCATTCGGCCCGGCCCGATTGTCGGCAACATGGTTCATCCTTATTTGAAACGACGCCAGGGTCGCGAGCCGGTGGTTTATGCGCATCCTTTGTTGGAGCCGGTGCTGCGGCGCACGCTCGGCGTGCCTTTGTTCCAGGAGCAGTTGCTGAAGATGGCGATGATCTGCGCAGACTTTTCCGGCGGCGAAGCAGAGGAGTTGCGGCGTGCTTTTGGATTCAAACGATCCGAAGCGCGCATGAAGGAGATTGAAATAAAACTGCGTCGTGGCATGGCGCATAATGGGATTACACAAAAGGCGCAGGAAGAGATCGTGCAGGCGATCACATCGTTTGCGCTTTATGGTTTTCCGGAATCACACGCCGCCAGCTTCGCTTTGATTGCTTACGCCAGCGCTTATTTGAAGTGTCATTATCTCGCCGCTTTCACCGCGGCGATTCTTAATAATCAACCGATGGGTTTCTATCAGCCTTTTACACTCGTCAAGGATGCGCAGCGGCATGGGCTGACAGTCAGACCGGTTGATGTAACCCGATCGGATTGGTTGTGCACGATCGAAGAAGAAGAAAGTCCAAAGTCCAAAGTCCAAAGTCCAAGGTCGAAACAACAAGAAGGTTCAAAGACCAGTCCAATGTTCCGAACTCCTGTCGATGGACAGACATTGGACATTGGACATTGGACTTTGGACAAACTAGTTCTACGTCTCGGTTTCAGATATGTGAAAGGTTTGAGCGAGCAATCGGGAAAAGCGATTGTGCGCGAGCGGGCTAAAGCGTCGTTTGTCGGCATCGATGATCTACACCACCGCGTACCGGAGTTGCGCAAGGATGAGATGAGGAAGCTGGCGGCGGTAGGGGCGTTGAATTTCATTCAAGACCTTAGTCCAAAGGAAAGTCCAAGGTCCAAAGTCCAAAGTCCAAAGGAAAGTCCAACGTCCAAAGTCCAACGTCCAAAGTCAAAAACCAAAGCAGAGGAACCGACTTTGGACATTGGACATTGGACTTTGGACAAAAAGGATGCAGACAAGATGTCTGCGCTCCCAGCTATTCACCGGCGCGACGCCCTCTGGCAGGTGGAACGAGTCGCGCGGCCTGCGGGAGAACTTTATGAAAACCTTCATGAGGCGGACGGCAATTCGCCTCTGGCCCCTATGACGCGGCCGGAAAGAATGGCTGCCGACTTTCGTGGCACGGGATTAACGATTGGACGGCATCCGGTTGCTTATCATCGAGCGGAGTTGAATAAACTTGGCGCTTGCCGCGCCATCGATATGCAGCAGCTGCGCGATGGCAGCGTTGTAAGCGTGGCCGGCTGGGTGATTGTGCGGCAACGTCCGGGCACCGCAAAAGGATTTGTGTTTTTGACTTTGGAAGATGAGACGGGAGTGGCAAACGTTATTATCACACCACAGCTATTCGATAAGTATCGTTTAGTTTTAGTTGACCACCCTTTCCTTCTGATCACAGGCAAACTGCAAAACCAGGACAACGTTATTTCGGTAAAAGCAAAAAGCGTCCGCGCGCTTTCCTTCAAAGTGGCTGCCGCGCCTTCGCATGACTTTCATTGACACAGTCCGGCAAACTTCAGCTTGTCGCCGTTCGCTAAACGCTTACATAACTGAGCGACAAACTAGAGTTTGTCGGACTGTTCCACAAAACGTTGACTTCAAGCGACGAACGTATAGAATCCCGCCACATCCAGACTTATGCGGGCCTAACAAGATTTGTAGCAGCTCAACAACCCACATGCGCTTTCGCAATTTTCGAGAAGCGGTAATCTTCAAAATGCAGTAGGCGTTCTGGCAGCAGTAGTCTGGTCATTCAGCAAGCTCATCGTGATCCTCAAGTTTTCAATAGCCCCCTGAAGGAGAAGACAACATGAAAATCAAATACCCTGCCGTGATCGTGGCGACGCTGGTCCACTATATTCTTGGAGGCCTCTGGTACTCGCCTCTCCTCTTCGGAAACAAGTTTGTCCAGATCATCAACTGGTCCCCTGGAAAACTTGCAGAAGTGGAAAAGCAAAGCCATGCGAAAGAATTGGCCATAGCTTTCGTGGCCTCGTTGGTTTTGGTTTACATTCTCGCCCACTTTGTTCAGTACACTAAAGCGACCTCCGCGATGGCCGGAATTCAAACGGCGTTCTGGCTGTGGCTGGGCTTCATTGTAACGACCCAGTTAGCCACGGTCATTTTTGAGCAAAGGCCTCTCGGCCTATCTACTAAATATCGGTTATCAGTTGGTGGGCTGCGCGCTTGCCGGTGTGATACTGGCCAAATGGAGACCGCAGGAAGCGACCGCGGAAGAGGGGAAAGGGTAATGGGTAAAGGGTAATTGGGTGAGCTACTCTTTACCCCTTCCCCTTTCCCGTTCCCCTCCGCAAATGCCTCTTGAAAGCTGATTAGAAAGGCGTAAACTCTGGCCTCAAATGTCGAAGTCGATCATCGGCGATCAACTTTGGGCCGAGATGACCGAGGGCCAGAAGGTTGACGCTGTTTTTAGGGGCCACGCAACCCTGAAGCAAATGAGCGAGGGCTTGCTTGACGGTTCGGATCAACTACGCAATGCATGCCGGGAGTTCCTGGCTGACACCGGTCCAGCATTTGAAAACCTTCCCGTGAATCCCGAACAACACAGCAGTCCGGAAATAACCAGCGCTACGCAAAATTCCGAACTACAACAACGCCGGATAACTAAGACAAGGACTCATCCTCCCGCGCCAACGCTCAAACCGCGCTTTGGTTTGCCCGAAGGCTTCGTGCCGCGCCTGCAACGTTATGCGCGAAGCGTTCTGCTGGAGCTTAATGTCTACCGGCTTCCAAATGGACAGGAGTTTATTCCCTGTCGTCCGACCGGCACGCTGGGCACGCGTCGCCACCTCTATGCCCTCTTAACCAGCGAACAATACTTGAAAGGCAAGCGCGGTTCAGTTTATGTTCGAACTGACGGAAGAGTTTTCGATTACAGCGTTGACACCGCGATACCGTTAGGCGATATCTTCGATACCGGTTATACAATTTCCGACCTTGAACGCACCGGGCGATACGCGCCCGAATTGCGACGCAGAAAAAAGAAGAAAAAGACGACGACGGCGAGCAAGCAGCTAAGATATCGACAGGCTTCCGCCGTGAGTTAAAGAGAAAACTAAACGGGACTAGCGCCACTAACGTCGGGAGAACATGCATGGGTGAAATAGATTTTGATAACTCGCCGCGTTTTGATCGCCGGCCGTGGGGCACTTTCACAGTGCTTGATGAAGCAGACGGTTTTAAGGTGAAGCGGATCGAAGTGCTACCGGGCAAACGATTGAGTTACCAGAAGCATGCCCAGCGCGCTGAACATTGGGTGGTAGTCAAGGGAACGGCAAAGGTCACGCTCGACGATCGCGATATACTCGTGGAAGCAGGACAGGCGATCGACATCGCTGTAGGCGCGGCGCATCGCGTGGAAAATCCGGGTCAAGAGACGCTGGTTTTGATTGAAGTGCAGCGGGGCAATTATCTGGGCGAAGATGATATTGTGCGTTTGCAGGATGACTTCGGAAGAGCGCCGGATAGGTAACAAAGTGATGAGTGATGAGTGATGAGTAATGAGTAATGAGTGCAGGAATAAGATTTTCCATATCTCATTTAAGATTTGTCATCGCTCATTTTGTCCATACAGCGATAAGGACGTGACGAATGACAAAGTATTGATCGAATGAAAAATGAAAAATAAGAAATGAAAAATGGCAAATTTATTCTTTTGAAGGGTTGATGATGAGTTTTGGGTAATGACCGACGATGCTTCCCGAGAATCTTTCCCACCTGACCATCCGCCCGGCAACCAACGATGATCGCGAACGCGTGGCGGAGTTAGTCTTTGGGGTCCTTGCGGAGTTTGGGTTAGAAGCTGACCCCGAAACGACGGATGCGGATCTCCAGGACATCGAAGCAAACTATTCCGGACGAGGCGGCCTGTTTGAAGTAATTGAGGACGGGCACTCGAATCTGATCGGGAGTTTCGGACTCTATCCCCTTAACAAAACAACCTGCGAGCTGCGGAAGATGTATTTCATTCCCAGAGCTCGGGGCTCAGGCCTGGGCAAGTACGTTCTGGAGCGGACGATCACGCGAGCGAGAGAACTGGGCTTCAAACAAATCGTCCTGGAGACTTCAAGCAAACTCATCGCCGCCAACCGGCTCTATACCCAGTTTGGGTTCAAGCCCGTGGAATCTGATCACCTGGCGTCGAGAGCTGACCAGGCATACTCGTTGGACTTGCACTGAAATCACTCTCGGTTGTGCCGTTGTAAGTGGAAACATTGTTTCAGCGGATGCCTCGTCCGGTTGTAGGGGCTCGGCATGCCGTGCCCCTACGTGCAGGCGTCCGTCCTTGCAGGAAAACTTTCCGTAGAGTTTCTGCGTTAGAATCAAACGAACCGAGCGCGTAGTCAAAATATCTAACTGGGACGAACAATGCCAGATTCCGAAGCTCTGCCAGCCACCACAGAATTCACGGATGCGTTGAACACTGCTCCGGCCGCGAACGCGATAGGCGACACAGCCGGCCGCGCCGACGAGCCGCAGGGTTTGTGGAGCGCGGTCCGCGAGTCGGTGCGCGGCAGCCATCGCGACTACACCTCCGGACCGATCGGCCGGGCAATCATCATGCTTGCAATTCCGATGGTGCTTGAGATGTGTATGGAGAGCATCTTCGCTGTCGTCGACATCAAGTGGGTCTCATATCTCGGAGCCGATGCGATGGCCACAGTGGGTCTTACCGAGTCGCTGCTCACTTTGATCTACGCGATAGCGATCGGGCTGAGTATTGGCGCCACTGCGACAATCGCCCGCCGGATCGGCGAAAAAAACCCGGACGGAGCGGCCCGTGCGGCAGTACAAGCAATCGCGCTGGCGCTGATAGTCTCAGCCGTCCTTGCCCTCGTCGGCGCTCCGCTTGCTCCGAAGCTGCTCTCGTTGATGGGCGCATCGCCCGCCGTCGTTGCGAGAGGCGCCGGATTTACCAGAGTGATGTTGGCCTGCAACGCCACGGTCGTATTGCTCTTCATGATTAACGCGATCTTTCGCGGAGCGGGCGATGCGGCAATAGCGATGCGCGTCTTGTGGTTGGCAAATGCCATCAACATCCTGCTTGGCCCGTGCCTGATTTTTGGCTTGGGTCCATTTCCAAAAATGGGCATTGTGGGCGCAGCAGTCGCGACCAATATCGGACGCGGCACTGGAGCGCTTTTCGCATTCAGCCAGTTAGTTCGTAAAGGCGGACGGTTTGAAATC
>JBGPYG010000164.1:0-7819 GCA_041493085.1 Pyrinomonadaceae bacterium
TGGCGGCTGTCCGCGTTGAAGGAAAGGACGTAGTCACCGACCATCAGGCCCAGCGTTAAAGCGAGCGCGCGCTTGTATTGTTGGTCCAGTCGTTCGGCATTGAAACGCACGTTGTCAAACCACCAGGCGTCAGTTTCATTGAACCAATTTAAGAGCGAAGGGTTATCCAGGCGCTCGCGCGGGACGTAGGCATCGTCAAGTATCCCCTCGATCTCAGCTTCACTGAGACGCTCGGAATCGTTTTCAATCAGGGCGGTAGCTTTGGTGAATGACCAGACCATCGGATCGTTTGCCGCCACGCGCACTTTCCAACGCTTAAGTTGAGCGCACAAGTTTGGCTCGCCCGTGAAGGGAAGCGCGATGGAAGAAAACTTCAAACGCCGCAAGACGCTAAGCTCGAAGTTTAGCCAGCCGTTCGGAAAAGTTGCGGATGCGATGTAAGTCATTGGGTTGCTGCTACCGACGCTGCGCGTGGAAAGTACTTAAACAGAGTTTCCTGGCTTGGACTCCAAAGGGTTTCACCTCATGAACGAAGAAAACAGGGTAAAGCTGTCGTCAGTTGCGGTCGCGACGACAGCCTCTTCAGTAGTGGCAAAAGATCTCAGCTCCTCCAGGTCCTGAAGCGAAAGCAGCACGGTTACCAGTGCCGGGTCGAATTCGATCGCGGCGCGCTCGATAATCTGTTCGCGCGCCTCTGCCTCGCTCATTGCCGGTCGAAAAGGCCGCGCATCGGTCAGCGCTGCATACGAATCCGCCAGGCGCAGAATTCGTGCGGCCAGTGGAATCTCATGCTGCTTCAACGCATCAGGGTAACCGGAACCATTCCACCATTCGTGATGCCAGCGTACCAGCAGTTGCCCGGCCCGATCGGCGCTCGCGCGCGCGGCTTCCTGTTCGCCAACCACGGGATGCCTCGCGAGGTCGACCCGCTCTTCATCTGTCAGCGAGCCGGCGCGTTGCAGGTAGTCCCGTTCCATTGCCACTTCGCCAAAATCGTGCATGAGCGCGGCCGTGCGAAGCGATTTCCGGTCCTGGGCCGCCATGTGAAAAGCCCTGGCAAGTGCGTCGGCAATTGCGGCAATGCGAACAGCGTGCGGGTTTGCATACTGCTCGAATCGATCGGCCGCGGCGGCCAATTGCAGGTAAGCCTCGCGCGCGGCGCGATCCCTTTCAATGTTGAGGTGACGTGCTGGCATTTGACCTCTTTGCTTAAACGGTTATAGAACCACGGCTCTCGCGTACTGACAAATCAACCGACCCGGCTATCCCACTTTGCGAGACTTTTCAAGCTTGCGCGACAGCGAGTGCGCCAACGCGTTATTCGGATCAAGCGCCAACGCTCGATCCACTTCCGTTTGCGCGCGCCGGTGAAACTTTAATTCGAAATACAATTCAGCCAGCATTGTGCGGAAGTCGGCATCTGCCGGATCAAGTCTAACGGCTGTCTGGATCTCACTCTCGGCCAGTCTACGCGTCTTCTCGCCGGCAGCAAGTGCGCGGCCATAGTAGGCGCGATAACGCGCTTCCTGGGGAGCCAGCCGCGAAGCAGCAGCAAGATAAGTAACGGCGGCGTTGATTCGACCCTGTTGCAGGGCGCCATACCCTTCGCGGAAATTGTATTCGGCGCGGCCAGTGTCTGTCTCGGAGGCGCTCGGTTCAAATTCGAAGTCGTTGGTTGCCTCAGCGATGGGTTCTACCTTGCTTTGTTTCGCGGCAGATTCTGAGAATCGCCTGGACCTTTCCATGGCCTGATCGTAAGTCCGGCGGGCATTCGGATCAGTCAGCGTTTCGTAGGCCTGCGTAATCCGGGCAAACGCCGAACTAATTTTTGCGTGGAGACTCGTCCCCGACCTTAGATGAAAGCGGTCGGGGTGGTAACGACGAGCCAGGGCGTAGTAAGCGTCTTTGATTTCGTTAGTCCCGGCAGTTGCCGGCAGCCCTATGACTTCGTAGAAGTTGGTCACCTGGCTTAGACGGAGCAAAAACTTTTCCACGTCCTCATCTTCATCGCTTACCGACGTCCAACGAGTCTCGGTTTGGACCGGTTCGCTCAAAGGTATCTCCAGCTCGACCGGGGTGCTGGTTTGCTCGGTTGTTTTCGCGGGCCCGGTACGAAAGGCATTTTGCCAATGCTCACGTTTTACCAGCCCGCTGAGAGCAAGGCCGTAAATCACGCGGTGGGCATCGAGCTCACCCAGTCCACTAAGCGCAACCAGATCCTCAAGCCTGGTGGGCTTGTCGAGGCGAGAAAGAACGAAACTCTCCGCCGGCAGAAAGTTGCTCATTCGGGAAACCTCGGCAGCGCGCGAAATTGTTTCGCCCGGGTTTCGAAAGCGCTGCGAAACAAGCTTCAGGGGCATTCTCTGCGCCGCCTCCCTGAGCAGATTGGCAGTGTCCACTTTCACGCGAACCGGATCATTGAGGCGAGCGCGTGAATCAAAGTCCCACTCGCCTTCTGTCCACAGCAGCGCGACGCGAAGGATATCCGCCACCAGAATCGTTAGCAGGCCGTCCATCTTTTTCCGGCTGAGCTTGCCGTTGGCGCACAATGCCGCCGCCAGGCCCAGGTCGGAGAGATTGTTTCCCAGACTCGCGAGCTCCTTTTCTGAGAGTATGCCTCGCTGCTTCAGATACTCGCGCAAACGAAGCGTGCGCAGATTCGAAGCCGCATAGACAACTTCACCACCCTCAAAATAAATGGCCGTTTGCGCGCGCTCGTGCTCGATCCGCAATGTCCCGGAGAAACCTTTGGAAGAAATCTCGCGAATGAGCTCCACGAGAGGTTGATCGGTAAAATTCCCCTTCATTTGATTCTGTTCTTGGCGGAAGCCCGCGCGCTAGCAACGGGCGCCACTTCTCCTTACCCCTCCCTAACCGGCCATCCCACGCGGGCTGCGGCGCTCCCCGGGGTCGGGCTTCTGGCTGGTGCGACAAACTATGAATTTTGTCGAACAGCATGATAACGCACGATTTAGTTAAAAAAGAAGCAACGCTTTGACACGCATCTGGTGCAGTCTTATATTGGCCTCACCGAGACAATTGAGTCGCATTCGAGCGTGGAGCTTGTTAGCTTCGGCATCTAACGATCCATTTTTCCCAGGGCCGAGAAAACAGTGGCTGATAGTCCGACAAGCAATAACGGAAACAAGACTAACGTCGAGCAGGCAGACGACGAACGCGTTGCTGATCTGATCGAGCAACTAAAGCTACGGACGATCGAACTTGAAGAAGCGAATCGGGAGTTGCGACACGTATCGCATTATCGTTCACTCTTTCTGGCGCGAATGTCGCATGAGCTGCGCACGCCCTTGACGTCGATACTCGGCTTCACTGAGATCATGCTCAATCAGGAAAAGTTGACTGAGGCCCAACAGCGCTTCTGTCAAAAGATTCAGAACTCCGGGATGCAGCTACTTGCCAGTCTCAATCAGCTTGTTGACTTGTCTCGTCTCGAAGCCGGGCCAGGTGAGCTTTTTCTTCATGAGTTTTCCCTGCCTGAGACTTTGCGCGAGACCTGCACTGCCGTGACGCGGCTGGCGCAGAAGCGGGAAGTGAGAATTGAATGCAAACGCACGCCGGAAGTAACCATTGTTTCTGACCAGGGACGCTTGCGGCAGGTGCTTTACACTTTCCTTGCCTGGGCAGTTAGCCGGAGCCGGGAAGGGCAGTGTGTCACTACTTACGCTGAGCTCGACGGGCTCTTTCTCCGTGTTCACATCGATGATGAGGGCGAGCCGATAAAAGACATGTTGCGCGTTTTCGATCCGGAAGAAACACCGCGAGCGGGAAAGACCGACCTCAACGAGCTTGGCATAATCGTTGGCCGGCGCTTGCTCGAGGTAATGAACGGCACGGTAACGCTTGAGAATCGCCAGTCAGGCGGTCTGCGAACATTGATTGAGCTGCCGGCGGGCCCGCCCAAGGCTTAGGTTTGAGGCGGCCCAAGATCGAGACGGCTTCAGGGATCAGGGAAAACTCGAACAGGGAAGATTCTCCATATCTCATTTAACATTTTCCATTGGTCATCGCATTCCTTCTTGTTCCGGATTCAAATGAAAAATGGCAACTGAGAAATGATAGATGGAAAATCTATTTCTTAGTCAGTCGGTGGATTGGCGAGCCATATACACCCAACAATTCCATCTCTGACGATCTTTGGTGGTAAGCCCCCGACGATGGCAGACATCATAATCCGCGAATGCACCGCAATTGATGAGCTGGATGGCTGCGTGCGGCTGCAGCGCGAAGTGTTTGGACTCACAGAGCTCGAAATTTCGCCGAGGCGTCACTTAATCGTTTCGCGGCAGGCCGGTGGCTGGACGCTGGGCGCCTTCGTTGACGAGCGGCTGGTCGGATTCGTTCACACCCTGGTGGCCGTGCGCGGCAGTAATGAGATCTTTGGCTATTCACACATGATGGCAGTCGCTGCTGAGTATCAGAACAAGGGCGTGGGCGCGCAGCTAAAGTGGAGCCAGCGAGCGCGCGCACTCCAGGAAGGAAGAACTTTTATCAAGTGGACCTGGGATCCAATGCAGGCTCGCAACGCCCACTTCAATCTCAACCGGCTCGGTGTGACGGTCGCGAGCTACGCAGAGAATTTCTACGGAACGGATTACGTAACGAGCCCGGCTCTGAAAAGTGTGGGGTCTCCGGGAATCGCGCCGGGGATAGACAGCGATCGTTTGTTCGCCCACTGGCAGCTTCAGTCGCGCCGGGTAACGGAATTGGCGAATGGCTTCGCCGGCGGCCCCGGTGCCGGCAGGTCCGCGACGAGGGTTACGTCGCAAGCCGAACTAAAGCCCGAGGCGACCATTGACATCCCGGCCGACTGGACCAAACTATGCAGAGAGAATTCAAGCCAGGCAAGACAAGAACAGTTGCGTGTGCGACGTGAGTTTCAAAACGCGTTTGCGGCTGGACTGGTAGCAGCGGGATTCGATCGTTCGTCAGAACGACCACGCTACTTGCTTTATGGAAAGGCAGTACTAAACGATTAGAAATGTAGGAGCGGACCTATGTGTCCGCCCTCGTTATGCGCGTAATAGGGCGCACAGGCAGGTGCGTCCCGACGGTAAGATCCATGACCTTCGCTCGTTTTGATCGATACGTTGACCGGCATGCGCGTACCTTTGCCGAGCGCTTGCAGGCCCTTTGCCGCATGCCTTCCGTCGCCGCGCGCGGCACGGGCATGCGCGCTATCGCCGAAACTGTCGAACAGATGATGCAGCGAGTGGGCATTGGCACGCGCTCCTTTCGCGTCGGCGCCGGGTATCCAATCATCTACGGCGAATGCGGCAGCGGCTCGAGCTACGTTGTATATGGTCACTACGACGTGCAACCGGTGGGACATTTGAGTGAGTGGTCAGTGGGGCCATTTGCGGCGACGATGATCGATGGCAAGCTCTACGCTCGCGGCGCGGCCAATAGCAAGGGCGACCTGGCGGCGCGACTGGCGGCGGTCGAAGCCTATCAAAAAACATTCGGCAAGCTGCCTGTATCTTTGCGATTCCTAATCGACGGTGAAGACGGATTGGGTAGCCCGAGCCTTTATCGCTTCGCCGCGGAAAACCCCGCGATGCTGGCCGCGCAAGGTTGTATCTGGGACGAGGGTTACAAAGACACGCAGGAGCGACCCGTGATCAGCCTCGGTTTCAAGGGCATCCAGTTTTTGGAGTTGCGGGCGCACGGCGCACGCACGGACCTTCACTCGAAGTGGGGCGCGATCGTTCCTAATCCGGCGTGGCGGTTAGTTCAGGCATTGGCGACAATCACTTCGCCAAAGGGCGTGATCACCATCGATGGTTTTTCATCACGCATTGCGCCGATCAATGAGGAAGACGCCGAAGCGCTCAAGGCGATCGAGCTTGACGAGGCGGGTTTGAAGCGCGAATTTCGCATTGGTGCCTGGGTGCGTGCGATGAAAGGCCCGGCACTGGTGAAGGAACACATATTTGGTCCGACCTGTACGATCTGTGGAATTCAAACCGGCCACACCGAAGCGGGGATAAAAACCGTGCTACCGAGCACAGCGCTGGCTCGTCTCGACTTCCGCCTCGTGCCCGACCTGACTCCCGAAATCGTCCTTCAGCTATTGAGAGACCATCTCGACGTGCGTGGCTTCAAAGACATCGAGATTATCGAACTCGGTAGCGCGCCGCTCGCAAAGTCGTCCGCACGGTCTCCAGTTGCCCGCGCAGTGATTGGTTCGGCCGCGGAAGTTTATGGGGTGGCGCCGCTGGTTTATCCAATGGATCCTTCGAGTGGCCCGGTAGGCGCGGTCTGCGGCGCTTCTTCGCCGCCCACGCCGGTGGCGTCTTTCGGCATCAGCTACGCCGGGTCGAATCCGCACGGTCCAGATGAAAATATTCGCCTCGACGATTTTCTGCAAAGCATTAAATTCATCGGGCGGATCATCCACCGGCTCGGCGAAACTAAAACTAAGACGAGCGGCATAACAAAAGTCAGTGGGATCCGAGATGGGCGCACTACGGTTTCGCGGAGTTGAATCGCGAGCCGAAGAGCGGGGGCAAGCCCACCTTCTGTATAGACCGGAGACATGGTAAACAGGTGTTCGGAGACATGGTAAACACATTCTAGCTCAGTTTGTTGTCGCGAAGATCAAGCTTGCCAATCTTATGGTTACAGAAAAAGACGTCGAACAGATCATCGGTGGTTGTTTGCCGTAAAGCGACATGAAGACCATAGAAGGCACTGCCGACATGGTACTCGCGGCCTTCATATTTGATGTGACCATAGTGGCGGACTTTGCGAACAATGTCAGCCGGGCCATATTCGATTGCTGGTAACAGTTCAGGGTAACGGCGGCAACTAGGTTGATAGCGGGACGCCGGCACTGCCATCGAGAGCGCTTCATGGGGACGCTCAGTGTTGTAGACGACGCGCCATTGGTCAAAGTGGCGTTGCCACTGAGCCAGAGTGTCGCAGCGCTGGTAGCGTAAGACTTCCGCTTCGAGAGTGCGATGAAAGCGTTCGTCTTTACCTTGAGTCTGGGGATGATGTGGCCGTGAATGAGAAACACCAATGCCCAGGCGCAAGAGCCAGACGCCCAGAGCGGTGTAGTAGCTGCGACCGCCTGAGCCCCAGGGAGAGCCATTGTCACAGGTGATCCACTCGGGCAAACCGTAGCGGCGAAAGACCTGAATCAGGGCTGTTTGGGTAATGTTTCTGGTGTTTCTGGCGCAGGCCTGCAGGGCGATGGCAAAGCGAGAATGGTCATCCAAAATGGTCAGCGGGTAGCAACGTCCCTGGGGAAGTTTGAATTCGCCTTTGAAATCCATCTGCCAAAGCTCATTAGGCGAGGCCCGCTCGTAACGCTGAAAGGCTTGATGCTTGGCAGACTCTTTGGGATCGAGTAGTTGATGGCGTCGCAGGATGGCAGTGATGGTGCTGGAGCTGGGAACCACAGCCTGGCCGAGAGCCAGCAATCGTGCGCGCAGCTTTCGGCCACCCCAAGCCGGATGCTTACAGCGCAGATTGATGATTGCTTCTTCCATCTCTAACGCGGAACGCGACGGTGAATGGTGCGGTCGTCGCGAATGGTCCTCCAGACCGTTTACCCCCGTGGAATGAAACCGGTGCAGCCACTTATAGGCAGTGGCGGAACTGATACCGTAGCACCGACACAAGTGACGGATGTTGGCCTTTGCCGCATTGGCCAGAGTTACAAACTCAAGGCGTTGAGACATGATGGAAACCTCTTTCCAAGGCATGATGTTCCTCCCTTTGGCAGGAACATTACGCCCCAAAATGTGTTTACCATGTCTCCGAACGGGTGTTTATGATGTCTCCGGTCTATACA
>JBGPYG010000050.1:0-14121 GCA_041493085.1 Pyrinomonadaceae bacterium
CGCGCGAGAAACCGGGGATAACGCCGCAAGTTGTGAAAGCGCGGGCCGGGGCCGGAGGCGCCATTTTCCAACTCACTGTTGGCGACGGCACGATCTACATTAAGAAGCAGCAATCAGTAGACAGCAAACAGTAAACAGCAAGCAGCAGACAGCAAACAGTAGACAGTAGACAGTAGACAGTAAACAGTAGACAGCAAACCGTGCCCTTGGGCAGAGTCCTTCGCCGTCTGGCCGCCTTTTACCGACCGTTTTTCGCTGACTGCCAGGAGTTGCCGACTGTTTGCTGTCTGCTGTTCACTGTTTACTGCTAGCTGTTTGCTGTTTGCTTGCTCGCCACGCTATTCTCTCGTCTCATTACCATGACTATAAAATCAGATAAATGGATCCGCCGGATGGCGACTGAGTTCAAAATGATAGAGCCATTCGAACCTGGCCAGGTTAAGGAGTTGGATGGCAGACGAATCGTTTCCTACGGGACCTCAAGCTACGGTTATGACATCCGTTGCGCAGACGAATTCAAGCTCTTCACAAATATCAACAGCACGATAGTCGATCCGAAAGCATTCGACGCGAAGAATTTTGTCGATGTGAAAGGCGATTCCGTACTCATACCGCCAAACAGCTTTGCGCTGGCGCGAACTGTTGAATACTTCCGCATACCCAGAAACGTGCTCACCATCTGTCTCGGCAAAAGCACCTACGCCAGATGTGGAATTTTGGTAAACGTGACACCCTTCGAGCCCGAATGGGAAGGTTATGTGACGCTCGAGTTTTCTAACACGACACCGCTGCCGGCTAAGATCTACGCGAACGAAGGCGTCGCGCAGGTTGTGTTTTTCGAGTCCGACGAAGTTTGCGAGACGTCGTACAAAGACAGAGGCGGGAAGTATCAAGGCCAACGTGGCGTGACTCTGCCCAAGCTTTGAGTTAGTTGGCAACTCTCGAGAGTCTCTATGGATTACGTTAACCTTGGACAAACCGGGCTCAAAATTTCGCGTGTTTGCCTTGGTTGTATGACCTACGGCGTGCCCGAGCGTGGCGCGCACACCTGGACGCTCGACGAAGAAAAAAGCCGCCCCCTTATCAAGCGGGCACTCGAACTCGGCATCAATTTCTTCGACACTGCCAATACTTACTCTGACGGCACCAGCGAAGAGATTCTGGGCCGGGCGCTGCGCGACTTCGCACGGCGCGAAGAGGTGGTGATTGCCACCAAGGTGTTTTACCCGATGCGCGAGGGCCCCAACGCGCGTGGCCTCTCGCGCAAGTCGATCATGATTGAAATCGACGCCAGCCTGCGGCGTCTCGGCACTGATTACGTCGATCTCTATCAGATTCATCGCTGGGACAAACACACGCCCGTTGAGGAAACGCTCGAAGCGTTGCACGATGTGATCAAGGCCGGTAAGGCCCGCTACATCGGCGCCTCATCGATGTACGCCTGGCAGTTTTCCAAAGCCCAATATATGGCTCGGCTAAACGGCTTGATACCGTTCGCTTCCATGCAGAACCACTACAATCTGCTTAACCGCGAGGAAGAGCGGGAGATGATGCCCCTCTGCGCGGCGGAAGGTGTTGGCGTGCTGCCTTGGAGTCCACTAGCGCGTGGCCGGCTGACACGCGATTGGGGTGAGACGAGCAATCGCATGGAGACTGACGAGTTTGGCAAGACGCTTTACGCAGCGACAGAGGATGCAGATCGCAAGATAGTCGAGCGCGTGGCGGAGATCGCGGCGAAGCGTGGCGTACCGCGTGCACAGGTTGCGTTAGCCTGGGTGGCGCAGAAGCCGTTCGTCACAGCGCCGATCGTCGGCGCGTCCAAGCCACATCACCTTGACGACGCCGTCGCCGCGCTCTCGCTCAAGCTCACCCCTGAAGAAATCTCTTCGCTGGAGGAACCTTATGTACCCCATCCGGTCGTTGGATTCTAACCAGCTCGCTGATACTGAAGACGCAGAGCTACAGGTCTTGAGCTTCAAGAGGTTGGATCCGAGAGCAGTTTTGCCCACGCGTGGGAGCTCACTGGCAGCAGGCTTGGACATCTACGTTATTGAAGATCTGACAATCCAACCAGGGGAGCGCGTCCTGGCGCGGACCGGGTTGGCGGTTGCAATCCCTGAAGGCTATTACGGGCGTCTCGCTCCCCGCTCAGGACTCGCCACCAAAAAGGGACTGGATGTTCTCGCTGGTGTTATCGACGCTGATTATCGTGGCGAGATCCGATGTCTGCTCTACAACACTGGAGACGAGGCGATCCACTTGCCGGCGCAGAGCAAGATCTGCCAGTTGATAATTGAAAAGATAATTACGCCCACAGCCGTCTGGGGAGATGAAATCAGCGACACGGATCGAGGAAGCGGCGGCTTCGGTTCGACCGGATAAGTTTGTTGGCCGCAGATTCGCGCGGATAAACACGGATCTGCATGAGTCAGAAACTGAACTGATAGGTCCTTATTCCGATCAGTATTTACCCGCGTGAATCCGCGGCCAATAATATTTTTGATTTGCCGACTAGTTTAGCGGGATTGCGACTGGCTGTGGCAGACGCTCAATGACTAGGACCAGACCTCGCGGACTCTCGACCGGTTCTTTCTTTGGCGTCTCGAAGAATACAAATCCCTGGCGCCGTTGGTCTGTAGTCGACAGGGGCGACTTCAAGTCGATGGCATAGGCTGTAAACTCTTGCTCAAATTGCTTCCGGGAATTTGGGTTGTAGGCATAGACGTCGTTTGCTTTCAGAATGCGCGAGACGGCCTGCTTCGGCGTTACCAGTTTCCATTCGCGTCCTTCACCATCTCGCAAATGAAAACGCGCGCGCTTGATATCGACAGCCACACCACTTTCGAAAACAAGCTCCAATCGCACCGGCAGTATTCCGCTCAAAGGCAGGTTTGCTTCGAAGAGTTCCTGGCTTTCCTCATCGCTCATGAGTGGAGCGACCCGCACTGACACGCCACCCGCGCTCGCCGTTTTCGCATTTCCCGCGAGCGGCGGCAGCTCGACTACGGGTTTCACTTTGAAGAGCGAGCCCGCGCAGGAGTTGGTGAGAAGGATAACGACCGCGAGTGAGAAGAGTCCAAGCAGTCGCGTTGTCGAACTCATATGTTTCAAGGTCTGAATCACGCGCGCAATCTCTCACGGCAGTGCAGTGACTGTCAACGCAGCCGGCGAACTAAAGACTGGGACCGCGGGCGTCTCGCCCGCATTGAGCCCGAAGCGCGAACAAGTTCATATAAAGAGACCGTGCGCCTGGCTGCGCAATTGCGGGCGAGACGCCCGCGGTCCCAGTAATGAAGTCATGCTACTATGACGCAAAAAATATGATTAGACCATTCCGTGGTGTTCATCCGCAGATCCCAGAGAGCGCCTACGTTGACGTGAGCGCGCAGGTAATCGGTGACGTACACATCGGAGAGCAATCTTCAATCTGGTGTAATGCCGTCCTGCGCGGCGACATGTTTTACATCCGCATCGGCGATCGCAGCAACGTCCAGGACAACTCCGTAATCCACACGCGCACCGGCTCACATCCGACAATCCTCGAAGACGAAGTGACTGTAGGTCACAGCGTCACCTTGCACGGCTGCTACGTTGAACGTGGCGCCTTGATTGGCATTGGTTCGATTGTGCTGGATGACGCGCGCGTCGGCGCGCAATCGCTGGTGGCCGCTGGTTCATTGATTTCGCCCGGCACAATAATCCCACCGCGCTCCTTGGTGATGGGAATTCCAGCGAGAGTGAAGCGTCCGCTCACCGATGAGGAAGTAATAGGGCTGGATGCTTTTTGGAAGAACTACGTTGATTATGTCCCGAGATACAAGAGTGAGCCGCAGTAGGACGGGCATTCTTGCCTGTCCTACTGCTCACGTTCTCCCTCAAATCAACTGAAAATCTGTTCTGTCGGGCAGACAAGAATGTCTGTCCTACTTCGCAGGCCCGCCTTCTTCAGTTGCGCGGCGAAGCCTGGGCCTGAAGCTAAAGGTGACGTGGAATACCAGGAAGTAAAGGAAGTAGTTGTAGTCAAAGAAGTAGCGCAGCGTCCCCGGGGCCCCGAGTCTGTAGTACCAAAGCACCGCGACAGCCGAAATCAGATTCAGCACAATCACTATGGCGGTGAAATGTGGTTTGCTGCTTAAGTAAGCGAGCAGTTTGTCGTAAGGACGCAGACTGTTTGCCGGTCGCGCGGGCGGCGAAGGCTTTGCGCGCAGTTTATCGAATGAAAATACATACCAGCTCCAGTAGTGAAAGACGACGGCAAACTGAAAGATCAAAGGAAAAGCATAGCCCGCATTGTTTGAAGATTTGAGAATTGTCTGAGTGCTGGCAAAGGCTCCGGCCAGCACCGCCAGATAGATCCACAACTGCCAACCCTTCCCGCGGCGCGGAATCAATCTCCAGATCACTATCGCAGTCAGGATAAGCATCAGGGCGATGCGCACGCGGTCCACGGGCGCTGAATAGGGAAGCAGCGGCGGTGACGCAACATGAAAGACGAAGCGCGTGGATTCTGCGCTCTGTTCAAATCGATCGATAGGCAGCCAGATGCCGTCAAGATTATTTTTTTCAGCGGTGAAGGTTTGTCCTACTGAATGCCCCCCGGTTAATAAGACGGGGACTTCGCCGCTCGTGGAAGTTGTATTGGTGGCAGGCCTTTCTGCATCGCCAGCGTAGTGTGGTTGAAAAACCAAATCCTCAGCCTGATCCCACTTGCGCTTTCCCACCATCATCTCGCCATCGCTTCTCAAGTTGCTGGCGCTGGCATGCGTAATAAACGCTCGCTGCCCCCCGGTTTGTGGCGCCTGCAAATAGAAGTAAAAGTCTCGGCCGCGCGAGTTAGGAACAGTCTTAAACGGAATCAGCGTCCAATCGTTGTTTGAAATTTGCGTTCCAGTAAACTCCACGCGCCGCAGGTCATGTCGAAAAAATTCCTGCTTCGGAATCAGAAGCATCAGTAGGATCAACGGAGCGACACCAGCCACCGCGTAAACTCTGGAGCCGGGACGGTGGCGCGCTCGCGTTTGCAGGTAAACGAAGATCTCGTCCCGAAATAAGTGGAAAAGAAAGTAAAGGTAGATCAGGCCGGTGATCGAGTAGCGGTAGTGGATCGCGCAAATCGTCGCGGTCACTAAAGCCAGGAGGAGAAAGGTCAGGCGACTGTCATGCTCGCCACGCAGCACCCTGCCAAAGAAGAACGCAAATCCGAGAAAAACGTGGGGCCAGCCCATGGCCACGATCAGCATTTCATAACCCTGCTCGCGCCAGATCGATCCGGTGAGCGCGAGTGTAAGGATCGTCAACGCCAGACTCGCGAGGATGTTGCGCAGCGCAATGCTCAACGGCGCTTGCGGTGCTTGTACGCCTGGCACAGCCAGCTTTTCAGCAACGGACACACTCATAAGTGACTCATTTGCAACGCATGCCCGGAATCAGGCTAGCCGAGATTATTCACAATCGATGCGAACTGTCCAGAACAGCACTCAGTATCAGAACCGGGAGCGGTAGCGACCGGGTGAAGGTTCCGGGTCCCAGCGCCAAAGGCGCGAAATGTGAAAGCCTGGGCCATCGGCCCAGGTGGGATCGATTCAAGCTCCTTAGCGCTGAAGGTGCGAAATTATGCCAGAGGCCGAGCAATCACATTTTCGGTCGCCACTTCCTATTTCGCGCCTTCAGCGCTTTCAAAATTCATGGACCCTAACCCAGGGCGTTGCCCTGGGCTATTTCATTTCGCGCCTTTGGCGCTGAGACCCGGAACCTTCACCCGGTCGCTACCGCTCCCGGTTCTGATAGTTATCCCACTTTTGGGAGCGATGATTTCAGGTTATGATGCCCGCCGTGATCTTACACTCCTGCGGTAGTCTTGATTAAGTGGCTTCCTCCAAAACACAGCCAGCGCGCGGCATGCGCGATTTTCTGCCTGCGGATGTGCGGCGGCGTGAATTCGTCATCGGCGTGATCAAGGAAGTGTATGAGCGCTACGGCTTCGAGCCGCTCGAGACTCCCGCGGTAGAGAATATCGAAACGCTGCTGGGCAAGTATGGCGAGGAAGAGAATCAACTCATCTTCAAAATACTCAAGCGCGGCGTGCACGAAAGCACCGGCGAAGCAGACCTCGCGTTGCGCTACGACCTGACTGTACCACTCGCGCGCGTGGTGGCTGAGTATCGCGACAAGCTGCCAAAGTTTTTCAAGCGCTATCAAATTCAACCGGTGTGGCGCGCGGATCGTCCGGCGCGCGGCAGGTTTCGCGAGTTCTACCAGTGTGATGTTGATATCCTGGGCTCGCGGTCAATGCTGGTTGAAGCTGAGATTTGCGCCGCCGCGAGTGAAGTGTTGACGAAGCTTGGCTTCAACGATTTCGCGGTCAGGATTAATCACCGGCATGCCTTAACCGGCGTGCTGCAAGCGGCGGGAATAGCTGCTGACAAACAAGATGCCGCGTTAACGTCGCTCGACAAACTGGATAAGATTGGGCGAGAGGGTGTGGAGAAAGAGTTTGGGGAACGAGGCATCGAGGCTGCGGCCGGCGCTAGCTTGCTCGACTTTTTTGGCGAGCTGAGCTCGCTGGATCATGCCGCCGAAATTGCAGTGAGCGAAGACGCTGCCCAGAAACGAAGAGCTTTGAATGCGGCGATCCTCGGACGGTTGGTGGAGTTTGTTGGCGACAATGAGCTGGGCGCCAGAGGAGTCGATGAGCTTCGCTCGATTATTGAGTTTTCAGAGGCCGAAGGCATCGGTGAGAGAATTGAGATCGATCCGAGCCTCGCGCGCGGGCTTTCGTATTACACCGGCGCGATCATGGAGATTAACGTAAAAGATCTTCCGGGCAGTCTTGGCGGTGGCGGGCGCTACGATAATCTGGTGGGCATGTTTCTTGGCGAAGATGTTCCTGCGTGCGGTTTTTCGCTGGGGCTGGAACGAATCATTGTAGTCATGACCGAGCGCGAAATGTTCCCTGAAGCTTTAGTATCTTCGCCGGCAGACATAATGGTTAGCATTTGGAGCGAGGAATCTCTGTTGGAATCGATTGCGCTCGCAGACGAGTTGCGTGGCCAAGGGCTGCGGGTTGATCTTTTTCCGGAAGCAGACAAAATTGGAAAGCAGTTCAAATATGCCTCAGCACGCGGGATTCCTTTCGTCACCGTTGTCGGTGATGACGAACGCGCTCGTGGTGAAGTTTCAATCAAAGATATGCGATCAGGCGAGCAACACACTGTGAAGCGTGAAGAGGTGGCGGCGGATTTGCGGAAGGCTTTGACGGAGCATCAGTGAACCTCTCATTCACACCCTGCTTCAGCTGGGTGTCGAACCGAAGTAACGAACCCAATGGAACGGTTTCAACCGTTTGTCGGAGCGGGCGAAAACCGTTGAAACGGTTGGGGGCGGACGATGAGGATGCCGCGCCGCCCAGCTAAAGCAGGGCGAGAATGAGAAGCAGAACAGCCGCAAGAAAGAGTACTCATGAACGAATCACTCGCGACACACTACCTGGAAGACTCAATCGCGAGTCTGCGCGCTTACAAGAAGCTCGCGGACAAAGCTCTTGCTCAGCTTAACGAGGATGAGTTTTTCATCACCCTCGATGAAGAGGCAAATAGTATTGCCGTGATCATGAAGCACATGGCCGGCAACATGTTTTCGCGCTGGACCGACTTTCTGACGACCGACGGCGAGAAGCCCGATCGCAATCGCGATATGGAGTTTGTGATTGAGCCTAAGACGAGTAAGGACGATGTACTTGCTTACTGGGAGAAGGGCTGGCAGCGCGTCTTCGATGCCCTTGAGCCTCTAGGTGGGGATGATCTGGGCAGGAGGGTGATGATTCGGGACGAAGAGCACACCGTTATTCAGGCCATTAATCGCCAGTTGATGCACTACGCCAATCACATCGGCCAGATCGTATTCTTAGCGAAACACTTTCGCTCAGCCGAGTGGAAGTCATTGAGCATTCCGCGCAATCGTTCAGCGGAGTTTAATGCATATCTGGCAGAGAAGCCCGGCGTCGCTGACAAGGAGAAGCAGTTAGAGACCGTGGTTGATTTTGCCAGCCAGACAGAATTTGGAGTGCGCTAACCTGTCAGCGCTTTAGTCGGCCGCGACTTGTCGCGGCCATTTGCGAGTTAACCTTCCTCGTGCGAGAAACTGCGGCGTCAAGCCGCCGGAGACGAAAGCGGTGACAGGTCACCGCACTCCAAATGTAGTTTTATCGGGAGTATTGAAAATGTTCCTTGGACTACGAACGGCCATCTATCACGTTTCCGACATTGAAACCGCGAAAACCTGGTATAGCTCAGTTCTCGGCTTCGCGCCTTACTTCGATCAGCCTTTCTATGTTGGCTTCAATGTTGGCGGATACGAACTTGGATTACAACCGAGTGAGGACGAACCGGATAAGAAGGCTGACGGCGTCGTAGTTTATTGGGGAGTGGACGACACAGCGGCAGCGCTGAAGCAGTTGCTCGAACAGGGCGCGACCCTGCATGAAGACGTTCAGGATGTCGGCGAAGGTATTAGGGTGGCGACTGTGCAGGATCCTTTTGGAAACATCTTCGGCGTGATCGAGAATCCGCACTTCAAGTTGCAGTAAGAACCATGGCTATTGGCATCATCGAAATCGATCACGTGAACGTCATCGTACCGAAATCCCTTGAGGACGCGGCGAAGCACTTCTATGGTTCGGTGTTGGGCTTGACAGAGATACCGAAGCCGATAGAGTCGCGAGGTCGGGGCGGCGCGTGGTATGAACTCGGCAGCGTGCAGCTTCATCTTTCGGTTAGAGCGGAGACTGGGAATGGTGGGGCAGCCAAGGGGCATGTTTGTTACGCGGTTGCCGACGTTGTCTCCGCCGCAGAGCGCTTGCGTGCTGCGGGAGTTGAGATCATTCCCGATGATCGACCGATTGCGGGCAAGCCGCGATTTTATGTGCGCGACCCGGGCGGCAACCTGATCGAACTTGCACAACGGGTTTAGGTTGAAAAGCCCTTTGGGTTAGAGGCGCGGCTTTGCCGCCTGATGTGCGGTGGCGGCTATGCCCCAGCGTTTGGGCCTCTGCTGGAAATTTCGGGGGCTGCGCCCAAGTGAGGGCGTAGCCCTTTGAATTGGATAGGCACGACGGAAGGTCATAGACTGTCATAGACCTTCCGCACATCAGACGGCATAGCCGCCCAGTCGTTAGCCTCGCTAGCATCGATAGACTCGCGCGGTTAATATCAATACATGCTCGATAATCTTGGAGACCTGCAACGCACGCATTCGTGCGGCGCATTGCGCGCGGATGGCGTAGGCAAGACTGTCACTCTCATGGGCTGGGTGGCGCGTCGCCGCGACTTCGGTGAACTCACTTTCATTGACTTGCGCGATCGCGACGGCATTACACAAGTCGTTCTTAATTCCGAAGATGCGCCCGCAGCGCACGCGAGAGCGAAGGAGGTGCGCGGTGAGTACGTTATCGCAGTAACCGGTGAAGTGACGCTGCGCGACGAGAGTCAGCGCAACGCGAAGCTCGCAACTGGCGCGGTCGAGGTGCATGCGCGCGAGTTGCTACTACTTAACGATGCCCGCACGCTGCCCTTTCAACTCGAAACAGCCTCCACTGATGCGCTGGCCAGCGAGGATTTGCGTTTGAAGTATCGCTATCTCGATCTGCGCCGGCCACAGCTCCAGGCAAACCTGCGCCTGCGCCACCGCGTGCTCCGCGAGATACGGCGCTACATGGATGAGCAGGGCTTCACCGAGATCGAAACGCCCATTCTCATTAAGTCGACTCCCGAGGGCGCCCGCGACTACATCGTTCCCTCTCGCGTGCAGCCGGGAAAATTCTTTGCCTTGCCGCAGTCTCCGCAGTTGTTCAAGCAGTTATGCATGATTGCGGGGCTCGATAAGTATTTCCAGATTGCTCGTTGTTTCCGCGACGAAGATCTGCGCGCGGACCGCCAGCCGGAATTCACACAGCTCGACGTGGAGATGAGTTTTGCCACGCTCGATCAGATTTATTCGGTAACTGAAGGATTGTTTGCGCGCGTATTCAAACTAATCGGAGTGGAGTTGCCGCTGCCCTTTCCGCGCTACAGTTATGCGGAGGCGATGCGGCGCTGGGGCTCGGATAAGCCCGACCTGCGAATTGAAGGCATGGAGTTGCAGGACCTGGCGCCGGCGCTTGCAGGAACTGATTTCGCGCCCTATGCCTCAGCGCTCGCCGCGGGTGGAGAAGTGAAAGGAATAGTGGTTCGAGGTGGCGCGGGCCTCTCGCGAAAAGCACTTGACGACTTGCAGGAATTCGCGAAACGCTACGGAGCGAGCGGACTCGCCTGGATAAAACTTGGCGACGAAATCACCTCATCATTGCTGAAGGCTCTCGGTGAAGAGAGCGTCACTCGCCTCGCCTCCGCAGCGGCGGCGCAAAAGGGTGATGCCGTTTTGATCGTTGCGGGAAAGGCGAAGACAGTGGCTGCGAGTCTGGGTGCTTTGCGCAATGAAGTGGCGCGGCGCGAGAAGTTGATACCGGCAAACGTCTATGCGCCACTATGGGTGACGGAGTTTCCGATGTTTGAGTATCACGAAGATGATGACCGTTACTATGCGATGCATCATCCCTTCACCTCGCCGCTTGATGACGATCTGACACTACTCGAACGCGCAGTCGACGGTGGCGAGACTGCTTTGCTGGGACAGATTCGCACGAAAGCCTACGACCCGGTTATCAATGGCGTAGAGTTGGCCAGCGGCTCGATTCGTATTCACCGTCGCGACGTACAGCGTCTGGTGTTCAAGGCGCTCGGCATGACCACTGAAGAGGCGCGTTCGCGTTTCGGATTCTTTCTTGATGCGCTGGAGTTTGGCACCCCGCCACACGGTGGCATCGCGCCCGGCATCGAACGGCTCATGATGGTGCTGGTGCCAACGGAGAACATTCGCGATGTGATGGCCTTTCCCAAGACAGCTTCCGCAACTGACCTGATGATTGATGCACCAGGCGAAGTCGATCCGAAACAGTTGGCAGAACTTCATCTCAACATCGTGGACAAGCAGTGAGCACGATGCTTTCACTGGGATCGCGGGCGTCTCGCCCGCCTCAAGTAACGCGTTCACTCAAGACTCGGTTGAATCTGCAAATCCGAACAAAATGGCATTCCATGAAAGCGGGCGAGACGCCCGCGGTCCCAGCAGGAAGTCGTTCACTAGAAGCCACAACCACCATTACCCAAACAATTGATCGTCCATAAATGATCACTCTCCAAAGTTCACACCGCGATCAGATCTTTGCATACGCGCACGAAGCTGACCCGGCCGAGTGTTGCGGCTTGATGGGCGGCACAGGCGACGACAAGGCAAAGAGCATTTATCCGATGCGTAATGTCGCCGCCGACAAAATCGTTTCATACGAAGCGGCCCCCGAGGACCTTTTCGCGGCTCAACGGCAGATGCGCGAGCGTGGCGAAGAACTTCTGGCTATCTATCATTCTCACCCGCGTTCCGCCGAGCCTGTGCCCTCTGAGACCGATGTTCGGCTGGCTTACTATCCTCAAGCTGTTTATCTCATTGTTGGTTTGGCAGGCCCGCAACCCGTGATTCGCGCTTTTCGTATCTCTGAGCGCGACGAGCGTTGGGAACGGGTTGAGTATGTAATTGCGGGCGAGTAAGATTGAACCATTCCCGCAGAGGCATCGTAGGATTTCCTGATGGAGCCAAAGAAGAGCAAATACGACACTAACCCACTCGATCCAGACTTCGTGAAGAACACCGAAGAAATCTGGGGCGGGCGTAACGACGGACCCGAGACGCAGGAAGTTAGCGGAACAACTCACGAGATCGGTTCCCCGCCAAACGAGAATGCGCGCAGCAATATCTACTCAGAAGCTCCGACACGACGCTACGACAACGTGCCGCTCGATTCGCCTTATCCATCGATTTTTATTCCGCCCACTTACTCTCCGCCTGCACCGTATCAACCAGCGGCCACACCATATCGGCCTGCGGATCAGAATTCCCGGTCAAGATCGGTGCCCGGATTAGGTTTGCCGGAAAAGTGGGCGGTCATGTTGCCCTACGCGCCTTCGTTTATCGGAATAGTGCCGGCCCTATTGGTGTTGTTTCTGGTTCCGCGCAGCGAAGGCAAAGTTCGCTTTCATGCTGCGCAAGCCCTGGCTTTACACGTTGCCATTATGGTCATTCGAGCCCTGTTTGGGGTCGTTGGATCTATAACAGACAGCTCAATCGGAGGAAATCTATTCAAGGTTGCGGCCACCGTGTTTCTGATCATCTCGATGATCCGCGTCTGGAAAGGCAAGCCCCACCACATCGCGCCCCTTGCCGATCCCACGCAATGGTTTAATGACCATATCGAACCTCGAAACAAATCCTAGGAACTGCTCCTATTTGGCACTGACGTTGCAGTAGAATCCGTTGGAGGGCTTGCCAATAGCCAACTTACAGAATCTTCGGACTGAAATCGTGCTAAAGGACGCAAATCATGTTGCGTTTTGGTTCAGCTTCAGCTTCCGCATTGCAACGTCTTGGCAACATAAAACTGGCAAACCCGGCCTTCCACTAGTTCATCAAACGCGAGTCAGACCTACAGCTCTCTTCCCCAAACGGCGCGAGTTAGGTGAGAAAGATCAATTCCGGGGAGGATGAAGCGAGCATTAAGACCAGAGCGGCAAACCTTGGGAGGGGCCGCTCTCTTGCTTTCGCAGGTTTCAAGTTTCGGTTTGATTAAAAGTTTCACGAGTGTGTCGATTACGGAGGAAAGAGATGATTAGAAAACATTCAAACAGAGTACAGCGGCTGATGACCTGGCTAACAGTATTCGCGGTTTTCGCGATGCCTGTTTCAGTCTTCTCGCAGACGCAAATCAAGTATCACAGCAACAAATACAAACCAACGGATGACGTAAAAGTTGGCCGGCAGGCCGCCACCGAAGTTGAGCAGCAGATGCCGATTCTGAATGATAACGATGCGACAAGCTATGTCTCTCGCGTCGGACAGCGGCTCGTGAGTTCGATTCCGTCAGAGTTTCAGCATCCTGAATTCCAGTATTATTTTAAGATCGTCAACGCAAGTGACATTAACGCCTTCGCGCTACCGGGCGGTCCGATGTACGTAAACCGCGGCATGATCGAAGTCGCGCATACCGAGGGCGAGATGGCGGGTGTAATGGCCCACGAGTTGAGCCACGTTGCCCTTCGCCATGGTACCGCCCAGGCATCGAAAGCGCAGAAGTATGGTTTGCTCGCGGGGATCCTCGGCATCGGTGGGCAGATTCTTGGCGGACCAGCGGGAGCTGCCGCCCAGATCGCCGGGCAGGGCGTTGGCGTCTACTTTCTAAAGTTCAGCCGTGAGTATGAGACCGAAGCCGATATTTTAGGAGCTCGGATTATGGCCAATGCCGGCTACGACCCACACGATCTCGCAAACATGTTCAAGACAATCGAACAGCAGGGAGGCGGCAGTAGCGGCGGCTTCTTAAGCAGTCATCCGAGCCCCGAAAATCGCTATGCGCGAATCAACCAGGAAGCCCAGTACCTGCGCATAAACAATCCGGTTCGCGACACGCGCGACTTTGCACGGATTCAGGCGCGTCTGCGAGGCATGGGCCGCGCTTCTTCGATGGAAGAGATTGCGCGTAGTGGCCAACGCTATCCAACCGGCGAGACTACTGGGAACTATCCTAACAGTGCGCCGCGCGGTCGCGTTGAGTTCCCATCGACCCGCTATCAGAACTATTCCACTTTGGGAGGAATAGTCCGCGTGAGCGTCCCCAATAATTGGCGCCAGCTGGAGGCCAATAATTCTGTTTGGTTCGCTCCCGAAGGCGCTTACGGCCAATATCAGAACCAGGTTGTCTACACCCATGGTGTGAACTTCGGCATTGCGCAAACCCAAAGCAGCAACCTGCAACAAGCCACACAGGAGTTCCTAAATAATCTAACCCAGGGCAATAGCAACTTGCGCCAGCGCAGCCGTTTGCTGGGCACTACGGTCGCCGGACGAAATGGCTTGACTACGACCTTGGCCAATATTAACGAGGCAACGGGACAGGCGGAAGTTGTGACTGTGATAACAACCCAACTCCGGAACGGCCAACTGTTCTTCATGATTGCTGTCGCGCCGGAAAACGAGTCAGCG